>JBKJLB010000305.1:0-5887 GCA_046597075.1 Pelobium sp. | reverse complement strand
CTCATATATTTTTTTTATGATTGAACGCCATATTGACAGAATTTATCTGTAAAAGCGGCGTATTTGAAATATGCTCTATTTTTGCAAGCTTTATGCCAATATTATTTAAGCCGGTTTTTACTGACTTTTATTGAGATTTTTTGATTCTTGTTAAATCTAGCTGAAAAAAAGTCAGTTTGTAGAAAAGAAATAATAATAAAATAGTTGCGTTACTACTTACAAATATTAGATTTGAAATTCGGGATTTACTCCTAATCACAATGAGAAAACAATTTTTAATTATTCTGACAAGTCTGTCCATTACTTATGGAGCAGCAACTGCACAAACCTCTTACGAACGACTTGGTCAAAAAGCCATGATGGGGGGTGAATTTGGTACTGCAGCTAATTATTTTGAAAAAGCGTATGCTGAAGATAAAAGCAACATGAATGTGTTGTGGTTAATGGGGTATTCTAACTTTCACGCTACAGAATTTAAAAAATCAATAGACTCTTTTGATAAGTTGATTGAAATGAAACCTACTGAAACTGCCGCTTACTATTACAGAGGGAAGGCCAAGGTTTTATTGAGTCAATCTATAAAGGATTACAAATCTTTGGAAAGAGAAAAGTTGCTTTTAGGGTCTATAAAAGACTTTTCAACGGCTATTGATCTTACGCCGTCTGATTTAAAATTATATCAAAATAGAGGTTTGGCTTATCAAGAATATGCCGTTTTTAAAAGTCAAAGAACCCCAGATATATACAATAAATCTGCTGCTGTGAGCGCTGTAAATTCATCTTTAACAGATTTTCAGAAGGTTTTAAATGCTAGTGATGGAAGAAGAGATATTTCTTTGCAAATAGATAAGTCGAAGCAATTATTAGTTGATATTAAATCAAACTAATTCATTTTCCCTACAATTTGATAGTTATTTTTCCCTAAAAGAACTACATTCTGCTTTTTTAGAATGTTATAAAGAGAATCTGGATAAAAATCTAGGTTCTCTTTTGTTTGATAGAGTAAATTATTTACAGAAGTTTCGATATGGATTCTGGTAGGATTGCCATTTTTAAAGCTGATTTCAATTTTTTGAGTCTTTAAATCAGCATCATTGCTTGTGTAAATAATTTTTGTGCCGCTAGAATCTTTGGTATAGCTATCTTTCCAAGCAGGTTTATTAATGTCGGCTTCTATAAACAGTGCTAACTCTTGTTTCCAATCAGAGATTTTAATTTTTTTACTTTCTCCAATGTTATTTTTAGATACCGTTTTATCAATTATGGGGTTTTCTTGATTTAAAGTTGTCGCTAAACTTGAGAAATAACCTTTTAAATCGAAATAGAATTTCGATTGCTTGGTTTCTTTCGCTTTCGAAAAACAAGAAGAAAATAAAATAATAATTAAGAAAGCTTTTAAAAGGTTTTGCATCAGATTAGGATATTTCCATTCATTTCTTTTGGGATTTCTACCCCTAATAATTTCAATATGGTTGGTGCAATATCACCTAATTTCCCATCCTTTATTTGATGATCATCCGTATCAATTAAAATACAAGGTACTAAATTGGTGGTATGTGCCGTATTTGGGGAGCCATCTTCATTTATCATAAAATCGGCATTACCATGGTCTGCAATAATGATGAAAGAGTATCCATTCTTTTGACCCACCTCTACTACTTCTTTTGCACAAGCATCTACCGTTTCCACTGCTTTTACTACAGCTTCAAAAACTCCGGTATGGCCAACCATATCTGGATTTGCGAAGTTTAGACATATAAAATCAGCCCAGCCTTTTTCCAACTCGGGTAAAATAGCTTCTTTAATTCCGTTGGCACTCATTTGGGGTTGCAAATCATAAGTAGCAACTTTTGGAGATGGAATCATCAACCTTTTTTCATTCTCAAATTCCTTTTCTCGTCCGCCAGAAAAGAAAAAAGTTACGTGAGGATATTTCTCTGTCTCCGCAATTCTGATTTGATTTTTATGATGATGAGCCAATACTTCGCCGATGGTATTCACCAGATCATCTTTTGTAAACACTACTTCAACATTTTTAAATGTTTCATCATAAGTGGTCATGGTTACATAATGTAAGTTTAAAGGCTTCATTTCTTGTTCGGGAAATGCTTTTTGAGTAAGAGCGGCACTAATTTCTCTACCTCTATCGGTCCTAAAGTTGAAACAAATTACAACGTCACCATCTTTTATGGTAGCAACTGGGCTTCCATCAGCATTTGTTTTCACCATTGGTTTTACAAACTCATCGGTTACGCCTGCTTGGTAAGAATCTTCTAATCCTTTAACTAGGTCATCCACCTTTTCACCCTCACCTTTTACCATTAAGTCGTAAGCTAATTTCACTCTTTCCCAACGGTTGTCTCTGTCCATCGCATAATAGCGACCAATAGCGGAGGCAATCTGTCCGGTGGAGTTTTTAAGAAAGCTATTCATGTCATTCAAATAACCAACTCCCGAATTAGGGTCGGTATCTCGTCCGTCTAAGAAAGCATGTATGTAAACCTTTTCTAAATTAAATGATTTTGCTGCATCACATAAACCTTTGAGGTGACGAGTATGGGCGTGTACGCCTCCATCAGATACTAAGCCAATAAAGTGAACACTTTTGTTATGATCTTTTGCGTATAGAAATGCAGATTTTAAAACGGGATTTGAAACAAACTCACCGTCTTTTACCGCTTTATTAATTCTTCCTAACTCTTGATAAACAATTCTACCGGCACCTAAATTCATATGGCCAACTTCCGAATTTCCCATTTGCCCAGCGGGTAAACCAACTGCTTCACCAGACGCTTCCAGTTTAGAATTAGGATAATTTTTTAAGCAGCTATCAAAAAATGGGGTATTGGCAGCTATAATGGCATTTGACGAGTCATGTTTTCCATAACCCCAACCATCTAATATTAAAAGGGCAACTTTTTTATTTTTCACAAAGCAAATATAAAATTAATGACCGAGAACAAATGATTTGATTTGATGCAAATAAGATAAAAATGTAATTTGTGGCACTATATATGAGGATTAATATTAAAGAATAATACCATGAAAATGCCCTTCACCATCCTATTTCTAATGCTATTCAAGCTTTCCTTTGCATTTGACATTATTGATGATGTTGCCAATAATTTTAAAAGCGGAGATGTAAAAGCTATTTCACAGTACTTTGGCTCAACAGTTGAACTTTCTGTTTTAGATCAAGAAAATATTTATTCGGCCAGTCAAGCTGGATTAATTTTAAAAGAATTTTTCTCAAAACACCCTCCAATAGGTGTAAAAGTGATTCATAAAGTTGTTTCTAACGCTAATTATAAATTTGGCGTGATTATGTTAAGCACTTCTAAAGGAAATTACAGAGTAAGTTACGAACTTAAAAACACGGCAGGTAAATTTACTGTATCAGAAATAAGAATTGAGGAAAATAAGGATTGATAAAATGAAAAAGTTTATATTTTTGAGCTTATAAAAGTATAGATTTTGGATAAAGAATTATTAAATCAGTTCATCAAAAACGCCTTAAAGGAGGATTTAGGAGACGGTGATCATACTTCTCTTTCTACTATCCCTGCCAGTGCAACAGGAAAAGCTAAACTTTTAGTTAAAGAACAAGGTGTTGTTGCCGGAGTTGAAGTTGCCCTAGCAATTTTTGATGCTGTAGACGAAAGTTTAAAGGTAGAAGTTTTAATTAAAGACGGAACTTTAGTAAATATTGGGGACATCATTCTATATGTTTCTGGAAATGCTCGCTCGATTTTAATCGCAGAGCGTTTAGTCTTAAATACCATGCAAAGAATGAGTGGCATAGCAACCACTACTCATAAAATAGTCAACTTATTAACAGGTACGAAAACAAAAGTTTTAGATACCCGCAAAACTACCCCTAATTTAAGATTTTTAGAAAAGCAGGCCGTTCTAATTGGTGGTGGAGTAAACCATCGTTTTGGTTTGTATGATATGATATTGATTAAGGATAATCATGTGGATTATGCTGGTGGAATTATTAAAGCCATACAATCTGCGAAGGATTATGTTAAAATCCATCAAAAAAATATTCAGATAGAAATAGAGGTTAGAAATAAAAAAGAGCTGGAAGAAGTTTTAAATATTGGAGGAGTTGATAGAATATTGCTTGATAATTTTAAATTTGAAGAATTGCAAGCAGCAGTTAACTTAATAAACGGGCGATTTGTTACCGAAGCATCTGGAGGTATAACCCCAGAAAATGCTTTAGAATATGCAAAATGCGGTGTAGATTATATTTCTATGGGTGCATTAACACATTCGGTAAAAAGTTTAGATATGAGTTTAAAGGCTGTTGTATAGTCAGTAAAAAAAGACCAGTTTAGTATTTTGGATAACACTCAATTAAAATAAGATAGCTTCATGATATCAATTTATTCTATTGGAGCACTAATTCTTGCTTATCTATTCGGTTCTGTTCCAACAGCAGTTTGGATTGGTCAAGCATTTTATGGGATAGATGTGAGGGAGTATGGCAGCGGAAATGCAGGCGCAACCAATACATTTAGAGTTTTAGGTAAAAAAGCAGGTATTCCTGTAATGTTGATAGACATTTTTAAAGGTTGGACAGCTACAAACCTCGCCTTCTTTATTGGCTTATCTGTAACCGGTCCAGAGCACTCTATTCAATACGTAAATTATCAATTAGCATTAGGCATAGTAGCAGTTATGGGACACCTTTTTCCTGTATTTGCGGGCTTTAGAGGAGGTAAAGGTATTGCCACCCTATTTGGTATGATTTTAGCAGTTCACCTGCCAGCAGCTTTACTTTGTGTTTTAGTATTTCTGATTGTTCTTTTACTGACTAAATATGTTTCCTTAAGTTCTATTTCTGCGGGGTTTACATTCACATTTAGTGTGATTTTTATATATCAAGTCTCTGTAAAAGCAATTGTAATCTATGGCATGTGTATTTGCATCTTAATATTGGTTACCCACCAAAAAAATATCGAAAGATTATTAAGAGGTAAAGAATCTAAAGTAAATCTGTTTAAAAAGAAACAAATTTTATAGAAAGTGCTATGATTAAAAAATTTAAAAAGACATCACTCATTGTCTTTACCCTTTTTTTGGCAGCTTGTTCAACCGTTCCACTAACTGGAAGAAGACAGGCCAACTTAGTTAGCGATACTGAAATGCAGCAAATGGCTGCGCAGAGCTACAGAGAATTCCTTACTGCCCCTACAACAAGAATTGTCAACAACTCAGCTCAAAGTAGAAAGGTGAAAGAAATTGGGGCTAATGTAGCAGCTGCGGTAACAAAATATTTAAATGCTAACGGTTATGCAGATCAAACTGCAGGATTTCAATGGGAGTTTAATTTGGTTGAAAGTAAAGAGGTGAATGCATGGTGTATGCCAGGCGGTAAAGTAGCGGTTTATACAGGTATTTTACCAATTACTCAAACTGATGCAGGTTTAGCTACAGTTATGGCACATGAAATTGCTCACGCAGTGGCTAAACATTCAAACGAGCGGTATTCGCAAGCCATGATTGCACAAGGTGTAGGTTCAATATTAGGTGCAGCGGTAAACAGTCAAACGTTTAATCAATTATTTGGTGTTGGTGCACAAGCTGGAGTTTTATTACCTAATTCTAGAAAGCAGGAGTCTGAAGCAGATCGATTAGGACTAACTTTTATGGCAATGGCTGGATACAACCCAAATAGCGCAGTAGATTTTTGGACTAGGATGGCGGCTCAAGGAAACGGACAGGCACCACCAGAATTTTTAAGTACGCACCCAAGTGATGCAACAAGAATTTCTGATATTAAAAGATACCTTCCTGAGGCTCAAAAATATTATATGTCTAGATAGAAATAAATATAACTTTAAAAAAGAAAGCTCTCAAATGGGGGCTTTTTTTGTGG
>JBKJLB010000188.1:0-4798 GCA_046597075.1 Pelobium sp. | reverse complement strand
ACTTCCAAAAGTTGATGTAAAACCAGTTACTTATATAATTACAGAAGAGGATAAGAAAATCGTTACCGAAGCAATCAAAAATTTAGAATTTGATTTCAACAAAGCAACTATCAGATCTACTTCATATGCAACTTTAAATCGTGTTGCAGAACTTTTAATATCAAAAAATCTAAGCTTAAAATTAGCTGGACATACAGATAGTAAAGGTAGTGATGCCTATAACATGAAGCTTTCTAAAGAAAGAGCAGAGTCTGTTAAAACTTATCTAGTAAGTAGAATGGTTAACTCTTCAAGAATTGAAGCAACAGGTTATGGTGAAACCCAACCTATTGATACCAACGCTACTGAAGCTGGACGTCAAAATAACAGAAGAGTTGAGTTTACTTTATTCAACTAGTTAATTAAAAAACTAATATTAAGCCGATGGATTTTATCCATCGGCTTTTTTCGTTTTGAGGATTTTTAGAGGGTTTCCAATCCATTAAGCTCTCCCAATTGGATAAAAGCCTTATAAACCTTATCTTCGCGACTTCATGAAATGAGTAAACCTATTTACAATACTCATTTTCATTGCTTTAATAGCCAAACTATTTTTCAGCTTAGGTTATTCAAATCTTTAAATATGAAAGCAGTCCTCAACTTATTTGATTTTAAACAAAAGATAGATTATAAAGTGGAGATTTTGGCTGGCTTAACCGTAGCCATGACCATGATTCCAGAGTCCCTTTCCTTTGCAATATTAGCTGGTTTCCCTCCATTAGTTGGTCTTTATGCAGCATTTATCATGGGTTTGGTAACTTCCATTTTTGGCGGAAGACCCGGATTAGTTTCTGGTGGTGCTGGTGCTACGGTTGTAGTATTGATCGCTTTAATGCAATCTCATGGATTAGAATATGTATTTGCTGCAGTTGCGTTAGCAGGAGTTATTCAAATATTAATTGGTGTTTTCAAATTCGGGAAATTCATTCGCTTGGTTCCACAACCGGTGATGTATGGCTTTGTAAATGGATTGGCCATCATCATATTTATGGCGCAGTTTGAACAATTTAAAACTATTTCGAACGGGCAAATAGGTTGGCTAACTGGCGAACCTTTGATTATTATGGCAGGTTTAGTAGCTTTAACTATAGCCATTGTAGTTTTCTTTCCAAAAATTACTAAGGCAATTCCTCCATCATTAGTAGCAATTGTTGTCGTTTTTTTAATAGTACTAGGCTTCGGTATTCATACCAAAACAGTAAGTGATATTGCTTCAGTAAGTGGTGGCTTCCCTCCTTTTCATATCCCAAATATTCCATTCAATTTTAAAACATTAGAAATTATTGCCCCATATGGTTTTATAATGGCAGGAGTTGGATTAACTGAAGGTTTATTGACGCTTAATTTAGTGGATGAAATTACTGGAACAAGAGGAAACGGAAATAGAGAATGTGTAGCTCAAGGAAGTGCTAATATTTTAAACGGCTTTTTCTTTGGGATGGGTGGCTGCCCGATGATTGCACAAACTTTAGTCAACCTTTCGGCAGGTGCAAGAGCTCGTTTATCAGGTATTATTGCCGCAATTACTATTTTACTAATTATTCTTTTTGGAGCTCCAATTATTGGTTTAGTACCCATGGCCGCATTAACAGGTGTAATGATTATGGTTGCTGTTGGAACATTTGAGTGGATCAGTTTAAGAATCATTAATAAAATGCCAAAACAAGATGTTTTCATTGGGGTTTTAGTTGCAGCAATTACCATTTGGTTACACAATCTAGCATTAGCAGTTTTAATTGGGGTAATTATTTCTGCATTAGTTTTTGCTTGGGAAAGTGCTAAAAGAATCAGAGCAAGAAAATATATAGACGATAATGGCATCAAACATTATGAAATTTATGGACCATTATTTTTTGCTTCCGTTGCTGCATTTCACGAAAAATTCGATGTTCTATCCGACCCACAAGAAGTCATCATAGATTTTAGCGAAAGTAAAGTTGTAGATATGTCTGGTATAGATGCTTTAAACAAACTAACCGAACGTTATAAAAATGCTGGAAAAATATTACACTTACGCCACCTAAGTGAAGATTGTCGCCAATTACTAAAAAATGCTGATGAGGTGATTGAAGTAAATATTATGGAAGATCCAACTTATAAAGTAGCCACTGAGAAAATTAAATAGTCTTCATTATGGACTGAATGTGATATTTTTTCAATTAATTCTAGTTAAATTAGATTTTTAAACTTAAACCTTAAAGCCATTTCAACCTTCATCAACAAAATATTATCCAAAAGATTTGGGCCAGTATTTTTACTGTATCTCTTAATTATCAGTATAGCATTCGTTATTCGATTAGTGCTTTTAATTAAATCCGCCACAGGTTTCGATTGGTCGTTCCTGAACATCATTGGAGTATTTAGCATTGGTTTATTTTACGATACTATCATGGCCAGTTACTTCTGTATTCCATTGGTTTTATATACTTGGCTACTACCTTCAAAGCTCTTCAAAACTAAGGCACAACTATTTATCTGGTATGGCATTTTTATATTTTGTACATTTTTATTATTGTTTGATATCGTTTCTGAATGGACTTTTTGGGATGAATTTTCTACCCGTTATAACTTCATAGCTGTTGATTATTTGGTTTATACAACCGAAGTAATTGGTAACATTTGGGAATCATACCCAGTAATTCCTATAATTATAGTAATTCTATTTATTACTCTTTTAATCTTCTACTTCATCCTGAGGGAAAAAATCAAGCTTTCTTTGACTAGTAACATGAGTTTTGCCAAAAGAACACCAATCGCTTTGTTGTTATTGGCAATTCCAATTCTATCTTGGTTTTTTGTAAGAAACAATGCGAAAAACTTCAGTGAAAACCAATATGCTGTTGAGTTAGCTGGTGATGGTTTATACGATTTTGGTGCCGCATTTTGGAATAATGAACTAAATTACGATAAATTTTATGCCACTTTAGATCAAAAAAAAGCTTTTACTATTTTAAAAGATTTATTAAACAGAGACAGTGTAGTTTATAACAAGCAAACAGAAAGTATTAATAGGAGCATCATTTACAGCCAACCAGAAAAGAAATACAACATTGTATTGATTAGCGTAGAAAGTTTAAGTGCAGAGTTTTTAGGTGTTTATGGAGACACCACTCACCTCACTCCAAATATGGATACTTTAGCTAAAAAAGGATTGATGTTCAGTAATCTTTACGCATCTGGGACCAGAACCGTGAGAGGCTTAGAAGCTTTATCTTTATCAATTCCACCTACACCAGGCGAATCTATTGTTAAAAGACCTAACAATGAAAACCTATTTTCTTTGGGGAATTTATTGCGTAAAAACGGTTATCAATCGCAATATATTTATGGTGGCTACGGCTATTTTGATAACATGAATTATTTCTTCGCGAATAATGGATATGACGTGAAAGATAGAAACGAATTGGATAAAAAAGACATTCATTATGAAAATATTTGGGGCGTTGCAGATGAAGATTTATTCACATTAGCTATCCGTCAGCTAGATCAAAATTACAAGAATGGGAAACCTTTCTTCAGTCACATTATGACAACTTCTAACCACCGGCCTTATACTTATCCAGATGGAAGAATAGACATTCCGTCGAAAACCGGAAGACCAGGCGCTGTGAAATATACTGATTACGCAATTGGAAAATTTATCAAGGAAGCATCTGTAAAACCATGGTTTGATAATACTATTTTCGTAGTTGTAGCAGATCATTGTGCTTCAAGCGCTGGAAAAACAGAACTTCCTATTGATAAATATCATATCCCAATGATTATCTATGCTCCAAAAATCATCAAACCTGAAGTTTATGAAAAGCTAACAGCACAAATTGATATTGTCCCAACCTTATTGGGATTGTTGCATGTAAATTATAATTCAAAATTCTTTGGTCGCGATATTTTTAGGGTTCAAACTGACGAAGAATGGGCTTTTATTAGCACTTATGAGAAGCTGGGTTTTATGCGAAACGGACATTTAATCATCCTGTCTCCGCAGAAAAAAGTAGAACAGTTTCATGTTTCTGCTAATAATGAGCAAACGCCAGAAAAAATAGATGAAAAGCTAAAGGAACAAGCCATTGCGTTTTATCAAACTGCTGCTTATGTGTATAAGAATGGTTTATTTGGTAAATAAAAAATACCCGAGTTAACCTTCCTTTTTAAAAAATGCTAAGGTTATTTTAATTTAGTTGCTACAAACTACCGAACCTTTTATTTTTTTTTACACCAATACCTCTAAAAAAAGTCTTAATCTAAATTTTAAAGGCTGTTTTCGTTAAATAATTTTTATTTTGGCTCTTCAACCCTTTATCAAATCTATATGCAAAAAAGTGTATTCAGAAAAAAAACCATTACCAGATTATTACAGGACAGTAAAGACGGTTATGGAGACGGAGAAGGTCATAGTTTAAATAAAGTACTAACAGTAAAAGACCTAACTTTTATGGGGATTGCAGCCGTAGTTGGAGCTGGAATTTTCTCTACCATTGGCGAAGCTTCATTTAACGGTGGCCCTGGAGTTAGTATTTTATTTGTTATAACAGCAATTACTTGTGGTTTTTCTGCGCTATGTTATGCCGAGTTTGCCTCGAGAATCCCTGTTGCAGGAAGCGCTTACACTTATGCTTATGCCTCTTTTGGAGAATTAATTGCATGGATTATCGGTTGGGATTTATTAATGGAATATGCTATTGGGAATATCGCAGTCGCTATTTCATGGAGTGGTTATTTTGTTAATTTATTACGCGGCTTTCATATAGATATTCCTGCG
>JBKJLB010000414.1:0-2699 GCA_046597075.1 Pelobium sp. | reverse complement strand
CACCCAATGATGAATGTTTGCTTTCGCGGTTACACCCATTGTTCCAAGTCCGCTAACCGGAATGTGTTTATTTTCGATGCTGGTTCCATATCCTAATAGGGAACCTTGCAAAGGTTTTTTATAAAGTAATTCAGACAATTTTATGGAAGTTAGTAAGCCAAGAGGAACGGAATACCTCCCGCACCAGGTCCATTTATAAGCTTTATGATCTTTTTCATCAACGGTGTAATCAGTAAATTTTTTTATTTTCGCCGAATCTGTATTCCCTTTAAAACATGAATTCATGATCTCAAATTCGTGCTCGACCGCCTTTTTATAACCGACTGTATCAGCACCGTAAAAAGCAAAATTTTTACCGCCCCAATCCTCATCACCGTAATGAACGGCATCTGCCGAGATCACTATGGCCACATCTTCGCCCCATTTCAAATTTTTCTTTTTAAGAACAGATGCGATTGCTTTTGAAAGTGGCCCTGCAATTTCGCCCATCCGCACATAATTCATATACGGAATCAAGATTGAAATAATTTCCACATCCTTGTTATAATATTGCAGGAACGGAATTTCCGCTTCCACCGAATGCTCTATTTTTTGCATAGAATCATTGACCTGATAAATTCCTTTTGGTAATTGAGCAATAATTTCTTCCCGCAAAGCAGAGACTTTAACATTACCATAAGGTGCACGCCAATGCGAATAAGAATCAAAAATTAGTTGATCTTCCAGATTTAAATTTTTTGCTTTATGCGCTACGCCAAAAAGTACCACGGTTTTAGCTTTTATATTTTGAAAAGCCAGGGGATATAAATATCCCGTATAAGTATAATCATCGTGCGGACTAATAACAGCCTTCCAAATCGTTTTGTCAGTTATGCCCGCTTCTGCTTGTTTTTTCTTTAAGAGAGCTGATTGATTTTCATCAATGCGTTTCATAACAACATCCATTTGTTCTGCTGTACTTGCAAAACCAACTGTATCGGCTAAGGGCCGAACCTTAATAGTTTGCGAAAAGCCAATTTCACAGCAAAATAGTATCAGACAAATAACGAAACGCATGTTTAAATGTAGAAAAATTATCGGAACTTTGTAACATGAAACATGATATCGGGAACAAAGCAGACATCGAACTAATGATCCGAACATTTTACGGTTCATTATTAACGAATGAAAGTATAAGTCCTGTTTTTGCAAATACAGATTTCGAAAAACACATGCCACACATGATTGCCTTTTGGAGTTTTGTGTTATTAGATGAAGAAGGTTACAAAACCAATGTTTTCGATAAACACGTAAATCTTGGTATTAAAGAAGAGCACTTTGAAATTTGGCTTCACCACTTCGAAAAAAACATTGATTCCTTATTTAAAGGTGAAAAAACAGAACTCGCCAAGCAGCGTGCACAAACAATAGCTTTTACTTTTAAAACAAAGTTAAAACAAATGGGAAAACTGGATTAGTGAAGGATAGACTTGTCCAAAAGAACGGGAAACAAAACCGCATTAGTTTTACCTTCTTTGTTTCCGGAAATTAATATAGTTAGGTATTTAGTTTTTTCGTTTGGCTTAAATATTATCTTTTTTGACCATGGATAAGCCAGTACTTTCTCCAAAAGATAATCCACTTGTTTATCGTTCATAATAGTGTGATCATAGATAGTAGCTATTCTGCAACAAGGCTTTTCCGATTTATGAAATACAATTTTTAATTCAACAGTAGTATGGGAAAAATCTTCCGAATACGTCTTTAAAAGATAGTTTGTAAATTCTTTATCCTGAACAAGTAGATCTTCATTTTCTACAGAACCAATTCCGGCTAACTCGGTGCATTCTTTATTAGTTATTACCTTTTTATTCGGTTCTGTTTGGCCATGTACGGAAGCAAGCACAATACAAAAAAGTGACATATAAAAAACTTTTGCAACTTTACCTCTTACCTTTTCCATATTAATGCAGTTTCGAACTAATCAAACTAATAAATTCTTTACGTGTTGGGTCTTTTAAAAATTCTCCTGTAAAAGCGGAAGTAGTAGTAACTGAATTTTGTTTTTGTACGCCACGCATTTGCATACAGAGGTGAGAACATTCCATAACAACAGCAACACCCATTGGTTTTAAAGTATCTTCAATACAATCACGTATCTCGTTGGTTAAACGTTCCTGTACTTGTAAACGTCTTGCAAAAGCATCCACCACGCGTGGTAATTTACTTAAGCCGACTATATGTCCGTTGGGGATGTACGCAATATGTACTTTTCCAAAAAACGGGAGTAAATGATGTTCGCATAAACTGTACACTTCAATATCTTTCACCACTACCATTTGGTTATAGGATTCTTTAAACATGGCTGATTTTAAAATCGCAGCAGGATCCAGATCATAACCCTGCGTTAAAAATTGCATGGCTTTTGCTGCGCGTATTGGTGTTTTTATTAAACCATCGCGACTTTGGTCTTCGCCAACATTCTTAATAATGTTTTTGTACATATCGGAGATCGACTCTATCAACTTTGGGTTGTAGTGGTCAATTTTTTTGTATCCGGTTTCTTCTATTTCAAATTCGTCGTTTAGCATTATTTACCTCCAAAATATTCTACGTAATTATTTTCTGTTTCAACTAATTTCACACAATGTAATTCAGCGCCCATTTTTTTTATTTCAGGCATTAAGATATCCCAAATAAAAATAGCCATATTTTCAGTA
>JBKJLB010000394.1:0-3602 GCA_046597075.1 Pelobium sp. | reverse complement strand
GAAGCATTTGCTGGGAATTTGCCTTTTTAATTTTTAAAAAAGCTCTATTAACATGAAAACAAAGAAAATAGAAATTATGGATACCACGCTAAGGGATGGCGAACAAACCTCGGGTGTTTCATTTTCTGTTGCCGAGAAACTAACCATTTCTCAGTTACTGTTAGAAGAATTGAAAGTAGACCGAATCGAAATTGCTTCGGCAAGAGTATCTGAAGGCGAACTTGGCGCTGTAAAAGCAGTATGTAAATGGGCTTCCGAAAACAACTATTTAGACAAAATTGAGGTTTTAACTTTTGTTGATCATGGTGTTTCTATTGATTGGATGTTGCAAGCTGGCGTTAAAGTTCAAAATTTATTGACCAAAGGTTCGCTAAATCATTTAACACATCAGCTTAAAAAAACTCCAGAACAGCATTTTTCTGAGATTAAACAGATAATTGACTTAGGTTTAAAAGAGGGCATTTCAACCAATGTTTATTTAGAAGATTGGAGTAATGGTATGCACAATTCACCAGAATACGTCTTTCAGTATCTTGATTTTTTGGTTACACAGCCTATAAAAAGAATTTTATTACCTGATACTTTGGGTGTTTTAACTCCGCATGAAACCTATAAATTTCTAAAGAAAATTAAAGATAAATATCCTGATTCTCATTTCGATTTTCATGCTCATAACGATTACGATTTAGGAACTGCAAATGCTTTAGAAGCTGTAAAAGCTGGAATTGACGGCTTGCACCTTACTGTAAACGGAATGGGTGAAAGAGCAGGAAATGCTGCCATGGCGAGTGTTATTGCGGTGATTAATGATTTTTTGCCTGAGGTAAAAATTGGCTTATGCGAATCGTCTATTTACAAAGTAAGTAAGTTAGTTGAAACATTTTCTGGCGTTAGAATTCCTGCTAATAAACCTATTGTTGGCGAAAATGTATTTACCCAAACAGCGGGTATCCATGCTGATGGCGATAATAAAAATAACCTTTATTTTAACGATTTATTACCCGAACGTTTCGGTAGAAAACGTACTTATGCTTTAGGAAAAACATCAGGAAAAGCCAATATTGAAAAAAATTTACAAGAGTTAGGTTTAAAATTAAATGATGCCGATTTAAAGAAAGTCACACAGCGTGTGATTGAATTGGGCGATTTAAAAGAAACCGTTACTCAGGATGATTTACCATATATTATTTCTGATATTTTGGCAAGTAAATCGAATTTAGAGCTAGTAAAGGTAGAATCTTATGTGCTTTCGCACTCTAAAGGTTTACGTCCATCGGCAACAATTGCCATTAATTTTAATGGGAAAATTTTTGAAGAACACGCTCAAGGCGATGGACAATTTGATGCTTTTATGCTAGCCTTAAGTTATATTTATAAGTCTCAAGGCCGAATTTTACCCGCTTTGATTGATTATGTAGTACACATTGCTCCTGGAAGTAGTTCAGATGCACTTTGCGAAACTACCATCACTTGGCAAACGCCTCAAAAAACATTTACTACTAGAGGCTTAGATTCTGACCAAACGGTTTGTGCGATTAAAGCCGCTGAAAAAATGTTGAACATTATGGAGCCAAAGTATCAGGAAGCTTTGGACAAGCAGGATTTAAGAAGCAAAAATAAAGAGTATATAAAAGTTGGTTAGATGGTTAGGTTGTTAGTTGGTTAGTCCAACTAAATCTAATAAACCAACAAACTAAAAACTAACAAACTAAACAAAATGAAACTAAACATTGCCCTGCTTGCAGGAGACGGAATTGGACCAGAAGTTATTGCACAAGCGGTTAAAGTTTGTGATGCCATTGCGGTAAAATATAAACATGAAATTAATTGGACATCAGCATTAACTGGTGCTTGCGCTATTGATGATTGCGGCGAACCTTATCCAGATAGTACACACGAAGTTTGTATGGCTGCTGATGCTGTTTTATTTGGCGCCATTGGTGATCCAAAATATGATAACGACCCGAAAGCAACGGTTCGTCCGGAGCAAGGATTATTGAAAATGCGTCAGAAATTGGGCTTATTTGCAAATGTGCGTCCCACTTTTACTTTCCCTTCTTTGATTGATAATTCTCCATTAAAAAGAGAAAGAATTGAAGGAACAGATTTAATTATTCTACGCGAATTAACAGGCGGAATTTACTTCGGCGAGAGAGGTAGAAAAGACAATGGTAATACAGCTTTTGATACTTGTACTTATACCCGTCCAGAAATTCAGCGTTTAGCAAAAATGGGGTTCGAACTATCCATGACACGTAGCAAAAGATTATGCTGTGTAGATAAGGCAAATGTTTTAGAAACTTCACGTTTATGGAGAGAAACCGTTCAGGATATGGAAAAAGATTATCCAGAAGTAACCGTAGCTTATGAGTTTGTGGATGCTGTAGCAATGCGTTTAGTACAATGGCCAAATTCTTACGATGTGTTAATTACTGAGAATTTATTTGGAGATATTTTAACCGATGAGGCTTCTGTAATTTCAGGCTCAATGGGATTAATGCCATCTGCTTCAAAAGGATTACATACTTCATTATACGAGCCCATTCATGGTTCTTACCCACAAGCAGCTGGAAAAGATATAGCGAATCCTTTGGCAACCGTACTTTCTGCAGCCATGATGTTTGAAGATGCTTTTGGCTTGCAAGCCGAAGCTGATGAAATTAGAGCAGTAGTTAATAAATCTTTAGCAGAAGGTATTGTAACGGAAGATTTATCAGGCAAGAATAAAGCTTACAAAACCAGTGAAGTGGGCGACTGGTTAGCTAAAAATATTTAAAGAAATTTACCAATGAACCTAAACCGAGAGGCCGACGATGAATAATCGTCGGTTTTTTATTCTTTATGGCGTGTGCTATTCATCTCCCCACCGAATAAATCAACTATATTAAAGGATGAAAATGAGAAATCTCAAAAAATATTTCATCACCATGATTGAGTGGTAGAAAATCATTGTCATGTACCAAAATTACTTTTCCATCGACAACGATTTCAACTTCTTGATAGGAACCGCTGAAATGAGTTCCTTTTACAGTTGCACTTTGTCCAAATTCTAAAGAAAGATGAATATGATGAGGATATATTGCAAATGCCTGATGATTGTTTGGCAAAAAAGGTTGCCCATGAAATATATTTGCTTTCCCCAAAAGGTTTGCAACATAAGCATATTGCGGATCGAAGTATAAATCCATCGGTTTACCTTCTCTTAAAATTTTTCCTTCTCGGATGATAATTAAATGATCTGAAAGCGTAAGTCCATCGTTTGGATCATGGGTAACCATAATAATAGTCATTTTTAAAAACTTCGCCAAACGTTCGATATCATCACGTAGCTGTCTTTTTAATATTGCATCAACTTGGCTAAAAGGTTCGTCTAGCAATAAAACCTTTGGTTCAGTAATTACAGCCCTCGCTATGGCTACACGTTGCTGCTCTCCCCCACTAAGTTCAACAATCTTCTTTTCAGCTAAATGGTCAATCCGCAAAAATTCCATGGTCTGTAAAGTCAGTTCAGCTTTCGCCGCTAAGTCAGTATTGGAAAGTTGCGAAGCAATATTATCAAAAACTTTGGCGTAAATATTCAAGGTTAATTCCTGGGTAACCAT
>JBKJLB010000309.1:0-3891 GCA_046597075.1 Pelobium sp. | reverse complement strand
CGTATGAAAGCGCATTGTGAAAACGGAGAAAAGGTAGCTCATTTTTTAAAAAATCATCCAAAAATAGAAAAGATATACTGGCCAGGTTTCGAAGATCATCCAAATCATGATGTTGCTAAAAAGCAAATGAGAGGTTTTGGAGGAATGATTTCTATCGTTTTAAAGGATGCTGATTTAGCGGAAACATTTAGAATATCTGGTAATTTTAAAGTTTTTACACTTGCCGAGTCTTTAGGCGGAGTAGAATCCTTGGTTAATCATCCCGCAACTATGACTCACGGTTCTATCCCTAAGGAAGAACGCGAAAAGGTTGGTGTGGTAGATAATTTATTAAGATTGAGCGTAGGCGTAGAAGATATAGATGATTTAATTGAAGATTTAAAGCAGGTACTAGCTTAGTAGATAATTTCAATCAAATACTTTCTAATTGACCGTTAAATCTAATGGTCTCTCTATTCCTAAATATGATATTCAAGCTAGCAAATCCGTTTTTATCAACCGATAGAAAGAATTTGCTAGATTGTTCTTTGTTTTTTGGGATGATGACATATTCTATTAAACCTTTTTTATTTACTTTTTTGTCTAAAGTAAAATCGGTAGTTGTAAATTTTATACCGTTGTCATTGCTATTATAATTTTGTAGTTGATTAACAACGCCAAAATAAGGCAAATTACAAATCAAGCTATCATTTTTGATGGTAAAATCATATATGTCATTTAAATTGTTGGTAATTATTGGGTTAATCATAATATTGTTGATATTACCAGAAGTGCCAATTAGGTTGAAATTACTTCTTAAAGGTTGTACATTTTGCGCAACAAACTTAAACTCATTCTTTAAAATTACTTCTTCAATTCTTACGCTTCTTTTTGTTTTTTCTTTCTGAGACAAACATCCTAATAAACCAATGCACATCATCATAAATATTAATATTTTTGTGATTGTATTTTTCATAAAATCTTTTTGACTCATCCTTTAAATAAAATAACGCTGAATAATCTCATAAAGTTTAATAATCTTCAAGGTTTTCTAGAAGAAAAGGTTCAACAATACAATCAACCAAATTTCATTACCAATGATCCGGTATGTATCCCTCACTTATTTTCAAATAAAGAGGACATTGAGATTATGGGTTTTTGGAGTGCAATGTTGGCTTGGGGACAACGGGTCACCATCATTAATAAATGCAAAGAGTTGATTGCTTTAATGGACGGAGCTCCACATGATTTTATCATGAATCATCAAGAAACCGATTTAAAGCGGATGTTGAATTTTAAACATCGCACTTTTAACGCTACTGATACGCTATATTTTATTCATTTCTTTCGTCATCATTATTCTAATTTCGATTCTTTAGAAGATGCTTTTTTGCCTTTTAATTATCAAGATCATGAAAATGTAGAGAGACATTTGAATCATTTCAGGGGCTATTTTATTTCTCTACCTGATTTTCCTCAAAGAACCATCAAACATGTTTCTTCTCCTCTTCAAAAATCGACATGTAAAAGGTTAAATATGTTTTTAAGATGGATGGTAAGGCAAGATGAAAATGGTGTAGATTTTGGAATTTGGAATCGGATAAAACCTCATCAATTAATAATTCCTTGTGATTTACATGTGGATAGGGTTGCTAGAAAATTAAGTTTAATATCGCGTAAGCAAACCGATTGGCAAACTGCCATAGAACTAACTGAAAAATTAAAAGAATTTGATGCTAAAGACCCTGTTAAATATGATTTTGCTTTATTTGCGTTAGGGATTGAAGAGAAATTTCATTTCCTGTAGGGATAACCCTCGGGTTATCCTAAAAATTTTATCCTAAAAACAATTTTCACAAACTAGTATGCTGCAGGTTACTCCTTTTTGAAAAAATTTAATTAATTTTCTTTATCGTTAGTTTTTCTTGATGTTTTTGAAGATTGTGCATGCAACATCGGACCAAAGATAAATACTCCAAACAATACAGTTACGATTATAGTTAAAACGATTAAATCTAAATATTCCATATTAGTATTACTCTTGGTTCTTTCTTAAATTTAAATAAATTAGCAGTCCAATCATTGTTGGAGGCCATAAACCTATAAAAATAGCTCTATCATGGTCTTTAAGCACAACGTAATAATATTCAGAAAGAAAAATAATTGCGATGGTAGCTATTAAAATAGCTAGCTCAATAAATGGAATTTTTTTAAACATGATTTGTTTTATAATATTGTATGCCTCTCGTGTATGTTAACTATGTTAACATCAAATGCCTCAATTAGTTTGATGACAACAATTTACAAGTTTTCTAATGTAATATTAAATAAATCCGAAGTATCTAAATCAAAATCCTGCACATATATTATTTAAATTGGTTTTAAAGTAAGTCAATTTTATTATTTAGGACATAATTCTTCGAAATATGATTTTGCTTTATTTGGATTAGGGATTGAGGAGAAATTTCAGCGCAGTTGATAAATAACCCCAATTTGCTTTCCATCAAAATTCAAACTTATGTTCTCTAAAATCTTGTTAAAATTTTTTCCATTTTTTTGATGAACGGCATACATCGTTCCATCAAAAATTAATAGAAATGCACCCTGCAAAATAAGCGATTGACCATAACCTTGCAATCTGTCCGAAGATTTTCTTAAGCCTCTTTCATTTAAGAAAAGTCCAGCGGCCATATAGCCAACATCTAATCCAGCGTTTAAAAGTAGAATTTGTTCTATTTTATGTTGATCTTTAATGCTTTGCGCTAAACTCAACTGCTTATTTAAATCGGCTTTAGCACCAAAATATCCTGCGGTAGCTAAACTTAAATTAACTACGTTCCACATCACATTCATTTGGTTAAAATATTTCTTTTTATTGGAAGAATTAAAGTAAGACACCCCTCCAAAAGCAATATTTGCCAAAGCCCAGCCACCTAAAATTTTCATTCCTGTGGCGTTAATTTCAATTCTTTTCTGATTGATTTCCTGAGTCTTAACTTGTGAAAATGCTGGTGTAGTGAATACAATAAGCATAACGAGAAGAAATTTTTTCATGATAATTATTATTTATAAGTGGTCGATTTAAACTAAATTGTACGCCATGGATATCGAATTTAACAAGAACGAAGATGTAAACAAACAACTCGTTGATGAGTTGAAATATAAGCTAAAAAAAGTTTTTTTAGGAGGTGGTGAAAAAGCAGCTACCAAACAAAAAGAAAAAGGCAAAATGTTGGCTCGGGAGCGAGTAAATTATTTGATAGATCATCAAAGTGATTTTTTAGAGATTGGTGCTTTTGCTGCTGAGGGTATGTATGGAGATGTTGGCGGTTGCCCTTCTGCAGGTGTGATTACAGGTATCGGATATGTTTCTGGTAGACAGTGCATGATTGTTGCCAATGATGCCACCGTAAAAGCTGGCGCTTGGTTCCCAATGACGGCTAAAAAGAATTTAAGAGCGCAAGAAATTGCGATGGAAAATAGATTACCAATTATTTATTTGGTGGATTCTGCTGGGGTTTTTCTGCCTATGCAGGATGAAATTTTCCCTGACAAGGAACATTTTGGTCGAATTTTTAGAAATAATGCCATCATGAGCTCTGAAGGAATTCTTCAAATTGCGGCTATTATGGGTTCTTGTGTCGCTGGTGGAGCATATTTACCCATCATGAGTGATGAAGCCATGATTGTTGATGGTACAGGTTCAGTCTTTTTAGCAGGATCTTATTTAGTTAAATCAGCCATCGGCGAAAGCGTAGATAATGAAACTTTAGGAGGAGCAACTACACACTGCGAGATATCAGGAGTTACAGATTATAAGCATAAAGATGATGCTACTTGTTTGGATGCAATCAAGAATATCATGGCTAAAATAGGGGCGCGTGAAAACGCTGGATTTAATAAGTTGAAAGC
>JBKJLB010000146.1:0-5597 GCA_046597075.1 Pelobium sp. | reverse complement strand
ATAATCTATGGCAACTTGAACTGTTTTGCCTTTTGTTTTTAAAGTAAGGGTACCATCTTGTTCCTCGCAAACTATTACGTATTCAATGTCCCAACTGCTATTTCCCAAACGACTGGTTTTTACATAACCATAAATTTTTTCGTTCATTAAAATGGGTTTAACATAATCTAGTTCGGCTTTGGCTACAATAATTCCTGTTTTCTTCCAATCCCATTTAATGATATCTCTCCAATAATCTGTTCTTGCTTGCTCAAAGTAAGTGAGGTAAACCGCGTTGTTAGCGTGGCCAAACATATCCATATCTGAAAATCGAATGGCTATCTCTGTTCTATATTTATAAGGTTTTATGAAGTCATTAATATCCATAATCGGTAATATTGTCGTTAATATTTATTAAAACAAGACAAAAAGTCATTAATCCTAACTAAAAATCGCATTGGTATTTCAATTGATGCTTTAGAAGTGTAAATAAAAACAAAAAAAATAACAGGAGGACATAAAAATGACTTTAGTAAAATTTAATGACAGAAACAAAGTAAACGGTTACTCAACCTTTAACGAATTATTCGATTCTTTCTTTAAAGAAAGTTTTGTGAATGATAAATTAATCAATAGCGTACCTGCGGTTAATATCTCTGAAAGTGAGCATCATTTTCATATAGATTTAGCTGCGCCAGGCTTAAAGAAAGATGATTTTAAAATATCAATTGATAAAGATGTTTTAAAAATATCAGCCGAAATTAAATCAGAAGAGAAAGAAAATTCAAAAAAAGTTACCAGAAAAGAATATAACTATTCTTCTTTTGTAAGGTCTTTTAATTTACCAGATTTCATAGATCACGCTCGAATTGATGCTGCTTATGTTGATGGAGTTTTAAAAATTGAAATTGCTAAAAAAGAAGAAGCTAAATTTTTAACCAGAGAGATTAGTGTTAAATAATTAGTTTTTGAGTTTAGATTGATTTAGTGTAGGCATCCCGACTTGTAAAAGTTGGGATTGCTTTTTTTAAAACAGATTCTTAATATTTTCTACCTTTGCAACATATGATTTTAGAAGTACTAGATACCCGTCGCAAAGCTTTACAAATAAATTTGGATGAAAATATTTATGGAACCTTTGCCGAGATAGGTGCTGGACAAGAAGTTGCCCGTAATTTCTTTACCGCCGGAGCCGCTTCTGGGACTATCGCTAAAACCATGTCGGCCTATGACATGACTTTTAGTAACGAGATTTATGGATCTGAAGAATCTGGACGATATGTTTCTAAATCCAGACTAGAAAAGATGCTAGATCATGAATTTGAATTATTAGGAGAGCGATTGTGCAGTGTTGAATATCAAACTCGTACGTTCTTTTCTTTTGCTGATACGGTTACAACATTAAATTACAATAAATCTAACGATCCGCATGGTTGGTTAGGGATAAAATTTCAATTAGAACCATGTGGCCCCGCAAATGAGATTATTTTCCACGTTAGGCTACTAGATTCTGATGCTTCTTTGCAACAAAATGTGTTGGGCATTTTAGGTGTAAACTTGGTTCATTCGGCATTTTATTACCATCATGATCCAAAAATGATGATAGAGTCGTTAGCAGATAATTTGAGTGCAGGTTCTGTAGAAATAGATTTAATTAGTGTTAAAGGTCCTGCTTTTGATGAGGTAAGTGAAATTTTGGTCAACCTTTATTTAATACAAAAAGGTTTTTCTAGTGCAGGTATTTTTGTCCCTAAAGAAGGTGTGAAACAAGCTAAAGATTTATTGTATAAAAAGCATATCATGATTTTGCGGACTAGGTTTAACCAAAAAACTAAACCTGATTTCGAGAGATTTACACACGCTGTAACACAGTACAAAGCTTACTTACAAATTAGCGATGCAGAGTTAATTACCATGGCCGAGTTGACTTTGAATAACATGATGTCTAAAGCGGTGGATGATGATGAACTGTTGCATAGGGTAGCTAAAAGAGCAGGCGAGATTATGGACATGGGGCATGCCGTAATTATATCTAACTTTAACCGTCATAATAAATTAGCCAAATATTTAGGAAAATGTAAACCCAAAAGTGTTGGAATAACTACCAATATTGCTAACCTAAAACACATCTTCTTGTCTGATAATTTTGGGGAAAATTATACCAATGAATTGTTAGCTTACATTAGTGATTTATTTAGTGGTAATGTGAAATTATTGACTTATCCGTTTAGAGATATTAAGAATAAAACAATTGTTACCACAAAAAATTTAGAGGTCTCTCCTGAAGCCAAACCTTTATTCGACTTCTTAATCTTGAACAAATACATTATTGATTTAGAAGATATTAGAGAATTAAGCTAAATTAATTTCGCATGTTAAGGTATTGCAGTGGCTGACCAAAGTCATCTGATCGGCATAGACTAATCACAGCTTGCAGGTCATCGATCTTTTTTCCCTGCACTCTTAGTTGATCTTCCATAATAGAAGCTTGCACTTTTAATCCGGAGTCTTTTATTTTTTTTACAATTTTTTTAGCAGTTTCTTTATCAATTCCTTCCTTTACTTTGATGTCTTTTCTAATCATATTACCAGTAATGCTATAGAAAGGTTTCTCAAAATCCAAAGCTTTAGGGTCGAGGTGTTGTTTAACAAATCTGGATATTATAGCATCACAAATAGCTTTTAACCTCATATCATCTTCTGTGATCACAGTTATCTCGTTACTTTTCTTTTCTAATTCTACCGAACTTTTAGAGTCGTGAAAATCATAACGATTTAAGATTTCTTTCTTTGCATTGTTAATTGCATTGTCTAAAGTTTGGGCATCTATTTTACTGACGATATCAAATGTTGGCATATTTGGAATATTATTTGATGTTTATTTTATTTAAATATATATTTAAAAGAATTAATTACTAAATTAAAAGTATGAAAATGTCAAAGTCTAAAATAGTAAAGAAAGCAAAATCAAAAGTAAAAAACGAAATAGAGGTTGATTTAACTGCAAAGTTAAAATCTTTTGTTAAAAGTTTAGGACACGATGCGGAAGATATTGGCGCAGAAATTAAAAAAGCTAGTAAAATGCTTTCAAAAAAGTTGTCTTCTAAATTAAAGAATTTCAAGAAAGACGGGAAAGAAAAAGCTAAGGCGGTAAAAACTGATGCAAAGAAGGTTGGTAAAACCACTAAAAAGGAAGCTGTAAAAGTTAAAAAAGTGCTAGGTAAGGCTGTTAAAAAGGTAGGTAAGCAGTTAAGTGATAGTAAAAATGCCATCAAGAAAGATTTAAAACCTATAGTAAACCAAGTAACAACTGTAAAATCTGTATCTGCAGTAATAAAATCGCCAGCAATTATACCTGCAAGAAAACCTAGAGTTACAAGAAAACCAGTAGCAGTAAAAGTAGCCACGGTTAGAAAAACCAGAGTAGTAAAAGATTCAGTAGCAAAAGCACCTTCAGTTAGAAAGCCTAGGACAACTAAAGAGCCATTAGCAAAAACAACTGCGGTTAGAAAGACCACTTCTGTTAAAGCAGCAACTCCAGCAAAAGCACCAGCGGTAAAAAAAGTTTTAACTGCTAAAACTGCTACTGCTGTTAAAAAAGTATCACCTAGTTCTAGTACTCGTAAAACTGTAGCAAAACCAAAAGCTACAACTACAGCAACTAAAACTAAGAAGCCATAACCAGCAGTTAAAAATTATAAAGACAATAGTTTTTAACTTTAATTTAATGTTTAATTAACAAAATAATTCGCAGTTTTGAATCCTGAGACCTATTCTCGGGATTTCTTTTTATTATCAATGAATCAGGAAAAACCTCCATTAATTAATCGGGAAATTAGTTGGCTTTATTTTAACGATAGGGTATTACAGGAGGCTGCTGATAAATCTGTCCCTTTGATAGAAAGAATACGCTTTTTGGCTATATTCTCTTCTAACCTAGACGAGTTTTATAGGGTTAGAGTAGCTACTATCAATCGCTTAGTGGTGGTGGTTAGCAAAGTAAAAGAGGAGTTAGGATACAACCCTAAGAAAATCCTAAACCAAGTAAAAAACATTGTGGTTAAACAAGAAAAAAGGTTTAACACACTGTATGAAGAAATCATCAAAGAATTATCCGATAACAAAATCTTTATCCTAAACGACTCGCAATTAAACGTAAGCAGAGGTCAGTTTGTAAAGAAATATTTTAGAGATAAAATCTTATCTACCATAGTTCCAATAATTATTGATGATAAACAACCTTTTCCAGAGTTAAGGGATAGGGTGATTTATTTTTTAGTTAAATTGGTAAAGAACTCCGCAAAAAAACCACATGTTAAATACGCACTCATAGAGATTCCGGCTAGTTTAGAGCGGTTTTTGGTATTGCCAGAAACCAATAGTTTAAAATTTATTATTCTCTTAGATGACATCATTAGATATAGCTTAGACGAAGTGTTCTTTGTTTTTGATTATGATGAAATTGAGGCCTATTCTATACAAATTACACGTGATGCCGAACTTGATTTAGATAAAAATGTGAGCGAGCGTTTTATTGAAGCTTTATCTAAAAGCTTACAAAAGCGTAAAAAAGGTAAACCCATGAGGTTACTGTATGATAGTGAAATGCCACTAGACATGCTGAATACCGTAGTTAATAAATTAGAACTGCATCCAGAAAGCTTAATACCCGGAAATCGTTACCATAATTTTAAAGATTTTATCAACTTTCCAAATGTTGGAGAAGAGTACCTAGAATACAAAAAAATTAGTCCGCTTCCTGTAAAAGATTTAAGTATCTATAAAGGAATGTTTGAGCTTATTAAGCAAAGAGATTATTTGATTAATTTACCTTATCAATCTTTTGATTACATCATCCATTTTCTTCGAGAGGCTGCCATAGATCCAAGAGTGATTAGCATTCATATTACTTTGTATCGCTTGGCAGAAAACTCTAGAATTGTAAATGCTTTAATAAATGCTGCAAGAAACGGAAAGAAAGTAGTGTGCTTGGTGGAGTTAAAAGCAAGGTTTGATGAGCAAGCCAATATCTATTGGACAAATAGATTAGAAGAAGAAGGAATTAAAGTAAATTACGGCATTACTGGCTATAAGGTACATACTAAAATATGTATGGTTACCAGACTAGAAAAAGGTAAAAAAACCTATTATGCTAACCTAGCCACAGGAAACTACAACGAGAAAACAGCTCGAATTTATTGTGACCATAGTTTATTTACTGCTGATACTCGCATTACTTTAGAACTCAATAAGCTTTTTGAAAACATCGAGAAGAAAACCATTTCTAAAGGGTACAACCATTTAATTGTATCACCTTTAGAGACTCGCAAAAAGCTGTTTAGTTTTATCGACCGAGAGATTAAACTGGCGAAAACAGGAAAAAAAGCCTACATCATTTTAAAAATGAACTCTTTGGCAGACGAGTTAACCATCAAAAAATTATACGAAGCCAGCAGGGCAGGAGTTATTATAAAGTTAATCATCAGAGGAATGTGTTGCCTAGTGCCAGGGAAAGAAGGTTTCAGCGAAAATATAGAGGTAATTTCTATTATCGATAAATTTCTGGAACATGCTAGAATTTGGATTTTTGGCAATGGTGGTAAAGAAGAAGTTTATTT
>JBKJLB010000380.1:0-2731 GCA_046597075.1 Pelobium sp. | reverse complement strand
TTTCATCCTGTTGAGATTGATGCCAATTTAAAATCTTATCAATATTTTAAATCTCCTTTGGATTGGCCTTCAGATAGATTTCCTATTTTTAAAATTCTTTAATATTAACTCATGAAATTGACAATTATTGGATCTGGTGATGCATTTGGTAGTGGTGGAAATTTCAATACCTGTTTCCATTTAGAAACTCAAAAAATTAGGTTATTGATAGATTGTGGTGCAACATCCTTAGTTGGCTTAAAAAAACACCAACTAGAACCTGCTGATATAGATTTTATTTTGATAAGCCACTTTCATGGAGATCATTTTGGAGGCTTGCCCTTTTTCTTACTTGACTTATTTCGAAAAAATAGGAAGAAAACTCTAACCATCATCGGACCTAAAGGCATCGAAGAAAAGACTTTAGCTTTATTAGAACTTTTATATCCAGGAGTACATTCAGACCTTGATCTTAATTTAATTGTGTTTAAGGAATTCCATCAAAATCAACCATTAGAAAATGATTTTTTTAAATTGTTAGCTTTTCCAGTTATTCATTCTGCTCCTTCTCTTCCACATGGGTTAAAGCTTTTTATTGAGGATAAAATAATTGCTTTTAGCGGAGATACCGAATGGACTGACCGTTTAATAGATCTTTCTGAAGCAGCAGACTTATTTATTTGCGAATGCAATTTCTTTGAAATAGAAAGTAAAGGACATCTAAACTATCAAACCATTATCAAAAAACAAGAAGAGTTTAAATGTAGAAATCTATTACTTTCTCATTTAGGGGAAGACGCACTAGAACATCAAGATAAATTTCAAATTCCTATTGCTAAGGACGGTATGGAAATTAGTATATAATAGAAAAGCCATTTCAACTTTAAGATTGTCACATTAAGCGGAGTCGTAATGTGCCTTTATTTAACACAAAGACTTCGACTCCGCCCAGTCTGACAAATTAATTCTATTTCAAATACTTAGCATACCAATCCAAATATCGCTGAAAACGATCAGCCTGATAACTTAATACTCCAATTCCATGAAACTGATTTGGATAAATAATTAATTCTGTAGGGATGTTTAAAGTTTTTAAAGCCGCGTACATTTGTTCACTACCTTCAGAAGGGACGTTAAAATCATTTTGACCTACCATAAATAAAGTTGGTGTTTTTATTCTATCTGCATGGGTAAATGGATAAGAAAGTTTCATATATCTATCCAAGCCTTTCTTCTCCCAAGGGAATCCAATTTCTTCGTTCCACTGTAAAAGATACTGATCAATACCATACATTGAAAGTTGCATAGCACTTCCGGCACCACTTGCCGCTGCTTTAAATCTTGTATCTGATGCGATGGTATAATCGGTTAAAATACCGCCATAGCTCCAACCACCAATGCCTAAACGAGTTGGATCTATCCAACCTTGTTGGGTTAAATAATCTGTAGCACCTAGTAAATCCATCACTTCCAAGTTACCCCAATCTGCATAAATCGCTTTAGAAAAAGCAATTCCCCTGCCGTTACTTCCTCGATAATTAACCCCTGCAACAGCGTAACCCTTGGCTGCTAACATTTGACGGGAAAGATCAAAAGAAAATTCATCCTGCCCTACCGGACCGCCATGAATAAATAAAATAAAAGGTAATTTATCGGCCTTTGTACCAGCTGGAGTAAAAAATATTCCCGAAACTATTGTTCCATCTTTACTTTTTGATTTAAAACCTTTAACAGATGCCAAATCAAGATGACTTAGCCATTCATCATTTATATGAGTTATTTTGTTGAGATTTCCATTAGTTAAAGTATAAAAATTACTTGGATGCTGAGGATCACTCATTTGAGTTAGCCACTCACCATTTGGGTTACTTTCAAAATCAGAAAAGCTACGGTCACCACCTATCACTTGTTCTATTTTACCGCTATTTAAATTTATTTTAGAGATATAAGACTGACGGTCATCATCTACTAAAAAATAAATATTTTGATCGTCATCTCCCCATTTAGGATTAGAAACTGGACGATCCATAGATGCTGTTAACAACTTAACATCACTGCCATCTGGCTTCATGATGGTCAGTATATTTTGATCGTAATTAATAAAGGTATCATCTGCAGTAGAGCGCAAATAAGCAATGTGCTTTCCATCTTTACTCCAAATTGGACTTCTATCTTGTCCTTTCCAAGTGGTTAATTGTTTGATTTGAGCACCTTTTTTGGCATCAATAACAAAAATATCAGAATTGCTATTTCTATCTGGGTCAGCAGTTCTATTACTTACAAAAGCGATTTTAGTTCCGTCTGGAGACCAAGAAGCCTGACCTTCAGTATATATACCGTTAGTCAGCTGATCAATTTTACCAGTTTTTATATCTAAAACATACAAATGCGTAGTTGTAGAATCTACATATCCTGCTACATCTTGCTTAAAATGATATCTATTACTAACAATAGGTGATTTAGTTTTAGACTTTTTATCCTTTTTTTCTGCTTCTTTCATCAAAAGTAATACTCTACTCCCATCTGGCGACCAAACATAGCTTTGTAAATCCTCTTTAACTTTTGTAAACTGAAAAGCCTCTCCACCTCTTCTATCCATTAACCATAGTTGCACATTATCAGTGCTATCAACTACTTTTGAGGATAAATAGGAGATATATTTTCCATCTGGACTAAAAGTAGCATTACTACCTCCGTTTCCATAGTAAGTAACTGGTATAGTTTGACTTCCATCCCAACTGGTCATAAATAA
>JBKJLB010000299.1:0-3075 GCA_046597075.1 Pelobium sp. | reverse complement strand
CATAGTAAAATCTGGTTGACGATCTCCCGTAAGTACGAAAACACCATTAGATACAGGTAAGCCTGTGGTTGGGCTAATTAAAACCTGACCATTGTTATTTCTCAAGTAGTCATAACTTCCAATAGAAGTTGTAGAACCTCCTGGGAATAAGCTTGCTCTAGCATTTGCATATAACCAAGTATCTGAATTATAATACTCAGGCAAATCAGCAGGAAGTTGTACAACTCTGCCTTTAGCTTTAGTAAAGTTGATATCAGAATTCCAGGTGAAATTAGCTGTTCTAATTGGAGTGGAAGTTAATTGAACCTCAACTCCTGAGTTTTCAATAGTACCACCATTAATATATTGTAAAACAAATCCTCCTCCATAACTAATCCTAGGAGCTATAATTTGGTTGGTTGGCTTAGTGTTGTAATAAGCTACATCAAGTCCTAACCTACCTTTTAAGAATTGTAGTTCAGTACCAATCTCAAAAGATTTTACTTTTTCAGGTGCTAGAAAAGGGTTTCCGCCAAAAACACTGTATGAAAAACCACCACCTGTAGTGGATTGCGAATCTAGGTTTGTACCTGTCTTATATGCCGGTGCATCTTTTCCAACTTCGGCATAAGAAGCTCTTAATTTACCGTATGATAAAATCTTACTACCCTTTAATGCAGGAAGTTGAGTAAATTCAAAACTACCACCTACTGATGGGTAGAAAAAGGATTGATTTTCTTTAGGTAAAGTTGAAGAATAATCGTTTCTTCCAGTTACCTGAAGGTTAACCATGTCTTTCCAATTCAAATTGAATCTACCAATTAAAGCCAATCTTCTTCTTTGTGTAATCGTAGTTTTAGTTCTTTGACTTGTTGGGTCGGTATTGTTGATTCCATTGAATGCTACTTCGAAGAATCTTTCACCATAAATAGTGTTTACATCATTTCTGGTATCGAAAGCTTCACCACCTAATGCCAATGTTCCTCTAAAATCTTTAATGGTTTTTTTAGCGGTTGCAAAGAATGAACCATTTAAGAGCAAATTATTATCAGTATAATTTTCTAAAATACCCCTAGCGCTAATTCCACTAGTTGAGTTAAAACCATTTAAAGGGGAGTTTTGAGAAACTGAACTAAACGGACTAATTAATGAATTACCTAGTGTAGTGTAAAAATCGGCGCCAGCTAATCCCCTTAAATTTAACCAATCAAACGCATCATAAGATAAATCTAAATTACCAACCATTCTGTTGGTTTTATCTTTGTTGACATTATTATTGATGTCAAAGAAAGGGTTATCCGTATCAGATCCGTCGTTAGATGCTCTTAATCTTCTTCTTGATCCGTCAGGATTCAAAAACACCCTCACATCATCATCGGCAGGCCAAGTCAATAAATTTAAAAAAGTACCTGTGGCACCTTTATTATTTTTTTCTGTTTGATTGTTGATGTAGTTAAAAGATCCGGTAGCGTTTAATTTTTCTGAAACCTTGGTTGCTCCTGATAATCTCACAGAAACTCTTTCATTAGATGTTCCAGGAAATACCCCGTCTGCTTTTCTGTATTGGGTAGAAACTCTGAAAGTAGTGGTTTCACTTCCGCCGTCAAAACTTAAATTATGTTGTTGACTAGCACCAGTTCTAAAAAAGCTTTCGTTATTATCAAAAATTGTAGTTCCAGTATTAAAACGAGGCCCAAATGCTGATCTTACGTTTATATCTTGAATTCCATTTATCCCTCTACCATATAAAGTTTGTGTTTCTGGAAAGCGGTAAACGTTTGAGAAGCTAAAGTTGTTATCATAAGATACAGAACCACCGCCTGCTTTTCCTTTTTTGGTGGTAATAATAATTGCACCAGAGGCAGCATCAGAACCATAAAGTGCTGCAGCTTCTGGTCCTTTAAGCACTGTTACACTAGCAATATCATTAGGGTTAATATCTCCAGCTCTATTTAGGTAATCGGCATTTCTATTTGGCCCATCAGATGCTAAAGCTCCTTGTCCAAATGTGCTATTATCAATCCTAATACCATCAACAATGAATAAAGGTTGATTATTACCTCCGATAGAATTGACTCCTCTAAGCACAATTGATGAACTTGCACCAGGGTTTCCGCTTGTACTTGTTACGGTTAAGCCTGCAACTCTACCTTGTAAAGCATTTAAAAAATTTTCTCTTTGAGTATCTGCAATATCCTTACCCTGCACTGTTTGGGTTGCGGTTACTAAATCTTTCTTTTGTGCACTTTGACCAAAACCTAAAACAACCACTTCGCCTAAAGCTTTGGCGTCTTGTTTAAGAACAACATTAATTTGGTCTGCAGCTCCAACTGTTTTTTCTTGGTTTAAAGTTCCTAAAAAGGAATAAATAAGTACATCTCCAGCTTTTGCTCGGATACTGTACCTGCCGGATACATCGGTTTGAACACCTGTTGAAGATCCTTTGATTTTAACGGAAACCCCAGGTAATGGTAATCCGTCTTCGATTGAAGTTACTGTTCCAGTAATTGTTTTTTCTTGAGCGTTAACAAACCCAATCAAAATAAACATTCCGAGAAGTAACAGAAGTAATTTTTTTTTCATGTTAAAAATTTTTAGGTTAAAAGTATTTCTTTGAAATTGCAGTTTTTCAAGACAATAATAGTATAAAGATTGAATAATTTGCACAAAAACGCAAATTATTATCATAAATTCTTTTACTAAATTAGTGTATTGTTTACACAAATTAAATAAGTAAATTACTCAATTATAGTTATTTAAATGGGTTTTGAAAGTTTTGATGCATAAATAGTCTTTAAGTACGTATATAAAAGTATTTTTGTATAAGCTGCAAGAAATTGCAAAATAAAATTCCCGAGATGCAGGTTTGTAATTTTATTTAGTAGGCTTTTACATTTTTTAATCGTCTAGCAAAAATTATATTTGAAAAAAAAAAGAAATGTTAAAGAAAGAGCGCCATACCTATATTATGAAGCAGATTAATCTGCACAATAAAGTACTTTCCTCAGATTTGAGTCAGCAACTAGATGTATCTGAAGATACGGTAAGAAGAGACTTAAATGAATTAGATGAGGCTGGAAAAATATTAAAAGTACA
>JBKJLB010000289.1:0-6418 GCA_046597075.1 Pelobium sp. | reverse complement strand
AACCCACATGATTGGGCCGAAAAGAAAAACTACTGACGTAAAACTGACTGCTTTTGAGTCTGGTATCGAAGTAATAGGTAACGCTCGTCAGCCTTTTTCTATCAAGTATTTTGTGGTGGCAATCGTGTTTGTATTGTTTGATGTGGAGGTGATTTTTATGTACCCTTGGGCTGTTAATTTTAGAGAATTTGGATTAAATGGCTTAATAGAGATGTTTATCTTTATGGGAACATTGTTATTAGGTTTCATTTACGTGGTAAAGAAAAAAGCTTTAGACTGGGATTAATCTTAGAATAGTTCTAAATAATAATCTATCACGGTGAAAAGGGATAATTTGATATAAATTTGAGGCTTTCTGAAACATCAGCAGGCCTTTTCAGTTTTATAAAGAAAGGACATTAATTTATGAGTGATATTAATATAGCAGAAGCTCCAGCAGGAGTAGAAGGAGCTGGTTTCTTTGCCACTTCTTTAGATAAAGTGATTGGGATGGCTAGAGCAAACTCTTTATGGCCTTTACCTTTTGCTACTTCATGTTGCGGAATAGAGTTTATGGCAACTATGGGTTCGCATTATGATTTTGCTCGTTTTGGTGCAGAGCGTCCTTCGTTCTCTCCTCGTCAGGCTGATTTATTAATGGTAATGGGAACCATCGCGAAAAAAATGGCGCCAGTTTTAAAGCAAGTCTATATCCAAATGGCCGAGCCACGTTGGGTAATTGCTGTTGGTGCTTGCGCATCTAGCGGAGGTATTTTTGATACTTATTCTGTTTTACAGGGTATTGATGAAATTATTCCGGTAGATGTTTATGTGCCAGGCTGTCCGCCAAGGCCAGAAGCCATCATCAACGGATTTAATAAAATTCAGGATTTAGTAAGAAGCGAATCTTTGAGAAGAAGAGACTCGCCAGAATACACACAATTATTAGCAAAATACGGAATCCAGTAATGGGTAAAATATCAAATCAACAGCTTACAGAGAAATTAAATGCTCAATTCGGAGAGAAAATCACTTCTCCTTCAGAGCCTTTTGGCTTGCTGACTTTTGAAGTTGCAGTAGAGGATATTAATGAAATATTAAGTTTCTTAAAAAATGATACTTTATTAAAATTTAATTTCCTAACAGATATTACTGCTGTTCATTATCCTGAAAGGGAAAAAGCTTTAGCGGTAGTTTATCATTTACATAGCTTTGTAAATAATGTTAGGGTAAGAATTAAAGTTTTTGTTCCTGTTTCCAATCCAGCAATTCCTACGGCTACTTCGCTTTGGGAAGGTGCCAATTGGATGGAGCGTGAAACGTTTGACTTTTATGGAATTCAATTTACCGGTCATCCTAATTTAGTGAGGATTTTAAATGTAGATGATATGACGGTTTTCCCAATGCGTAAAGAATATGCTTTGGAAGACCCAAATAGAGTAGATAAAAAAGATTTTTTCTTTGGACGTTAAGTATAATAAATGAGCAATTTTATAACAGAAATCACTCCAAATCGTCCGGTTTATACAGATAATGATCCGCAAGGAGATTTAACAACCTTAAACCTCGGGCCAACCCACCCGGCAACGCATGGTGTATTCCAAAATGTGTTGCAAATGGATGGCGAGCGTATTGTGAGTGGGGTTTCTACCATTGGTTATATCCATAGAGCATTTGAAAAAATTGCTGAGCATCGTCCGTTTTACCAAATCACCCCGTTGACAGATCGATTGAACTATTGTTCGTCCCCTATCAATAACATGGGATGGCACATGACAGTAGAAAAACTTTTAGGTATTGAAATGCCTAAAAGAGTAGATTATCTGCGTGTAATTGTAATGGAGCTAAGCCGCATTACTGATCATTTAATTTGTAATGGAATTTTAGGAGTAGATACCGGAGCTTTTTCTGGTTTCTTATACTTAATGGAAGAACGTGAGCATATTTATGAAATTTTCGAGGAGATATGTGGCGCTCGTCTAACTACAAATATTGGTAGAATTGGTGGTTTTGAAAGAGATTTTAATGATATCGCTTTTGCTAAGATTGAGAAGTTTTTGGCAAAATTTCCGCCTATTTTAAAAGAGTTTGAAACCCTATTCAATAGAAATAGAATATTTATAGAACGTACTTCAGGCGTTGGTGCGGTTGATCCCGAAACGGCTATGAATTATAGCTGGAGTGGACCAATTTTAAGAGCTACTGGTGTTGATTATGATGTTCGTGTAAATGAGCCTTATTCTTCTTATCAGGATTTTGATTTCGAAATTCCGGTAGGCACAACTGGTGATGTTTACGATCGTTTCATCTTACGCAATGAAGAAATGTGGCAGAGCTTAAGAATTATTGAGCAAGCCATGGAGAAATTGAAAAAAGAACCGAAAGGGGTTTTCCATGCGGATGTTCCTGAGTTCTATTTACCTCCAAAAGAACAAGTTTATAACAATATGGAAGCCCTAATCTATCACTTTAAAATTGTGATGGGTGAAGTAGATACTCCTAAAACCGAAGTTTACCATGCTGTTGAAGGCGGTAACGGAGAGTTGGGTTTTTATTTAATTAATGATGGAGGAAGAACTCCTTATCGTTTACATTTCCGTCGACCAAGCTTCATCAATTATCAGATGTACGCGCCAATGAGTCGTGGAATGTTGTTATCTGATGCCATCATAAATATGTCTAGTTTGAACGTAATAGCAGGAGAGTTAGATGCTTAGAGTAGAAGAAAAGCAAGAGGTTAATTTCTCTGCAGATTTATTGAATAAATGTGGAGACATTGTTGGTCGCTATCCTGATGGAAAGCAAAAATCAGCCCTATTACCAATTTTACATGAGGTACAAGCAGTTTATGGCTGGGTAAGTCCAGAGGCGATGGATAAAGTCGCTGAATTTTTGGATATACAGCCTATAGAGGTGTATGAAGTGGCCACATTTTATACCATGTTCTTCTTAAGACCTCAGGGAAAATTTGTTTTAGAAATATGTCGTACAGGACCTTGTAATATAGTTGGCGCCGAAAAAATTGCCGATTATATCGGCGAGAAGTTAGGTGTAAAAGAAGGAGAAGTGACTGCAGATGGTTTATTCAGCTATCGCGGGGTTGAATGTTTGGCTGCATGCGGATATGCTCCAGTTTTACAAATTGGTCCTGAATATACTTTTCACGAGAATTTATCAAAGGAATCTGTAGATCAATTGATTGAAGATTTGAGGAAAAAGATTTGAGTATTGAGACCCATAAATCGTCTCAAATCAAATCTTAATATCATAAAAATAAATAATGTATGACACAAAAGATTTGAAATTTTGATGAGCAGACTTAAAGAGTCTCACATCTCAATACTCAAATCTCATATCTAATAAAAAAAGAATGGGTCGCAAATTACTATTAGAACACATTAACGTACCAGGAATCAACACCTTAAAAGTTTACCGTGAAAAAGGTGGCTATAGAGCTGTTGAGAAAGCTATCAAAACCATGTCGACTGATGATGTGGTAGAGGAAGTTAAAAAATCTGGTTTACGCGGACGTGGCGGTGCTGGGTTTCCAACCGGGATGAAATGGAGTTTTTTGGCTAAGCCAGAAGGTGTTGCTCGTTACTTAGTTTGCAATGCAGATGAATCTGAACCAGGTACTTTTAAGGATCGTTACTTAATGACACACATTCCTCATGCTTTAATTGAAGGAATGATTGTAGCGAGTTATGCTTTAGGAGCAAATACCAGTTATATATATGTAAGAGGCGAAATGATGCCTCAAATTAGAATTTTAGAAAAAGCGATTGCTGAGGCAAAAACAGCAGGATTTTTAGGTCAGAATATTTTAGGTTCTGGTTATGATTTAGAATTGTACGTTCAGCCAGGAGGTGGAGCTTATATTTGTGGTGAAGAAACCGCTTTACTAGAGTCGCTTGAGGGAAAAAGAGGAAATCCAAGAATTAAACCTCCTTTCCCAGCAATTGCAGGTTTATATGGTTGCCCAACAGTGGTAAACAATGTAGAATCTATCGCCGCAGTTGTTCCTATCATAAATGATGGTGGCGAAGAATATGCTAAAATAGGCATCGGGCGTTCAACAGGAACTAAACTTATCTCTGCCTCAGGGAATTTAAATAAGCCAGGAGTTTATGAGGTAGAGTTAGGCGTAACAGTAGAAGATTTTATTTATTCAGATGAATATTGTGGTGGAATTGCAAATGGAAAGAAATTAAAGGCAGTTGTTGCCGGCGGATCTTCTGTGCCAATTTTACCTGCTAACTTGATATTAAATACCATCAACGGAGAAAAAAGATTGATGTCTTACGAGTCTCTTTCTGATGGTGGTTTTGAAACTGGAACCATGTTAGGTTCTGGCGGTTTTGTTGCTTATGATGAAGACCAGTGTATTGTAAGAAACACTTGGAATTTCGCTCGTTTTTATCACCATGAATCTTGCGGACAGTGTTCACCTTGTCGTGAGGGAACAGGTTGGATGGAAAAAGTTTTACATCGTTTAGAGTATGGTCATGGAAAAATGAGTGACATGGATTTATTAGTAGATGTGGCTAAGAAAATTGAAGGAAACACTATTTGTCCATTGGGCGACGCTGCAGCTTGGCCAGTAGCAAGTGCGATTCGTCATTTCAGAGATGAATTCGAATGGCATGTTATGAATCCTCAATTGGCAGTTTCACAGAATTACGGTTTGGCCCATTATGCTGATCCTTTACCGGTATTGGAAGCTCAATAAATAGGTTAATGTGTAGCGATAACCCTCGGGTTATCGGAATAATAAATAGGTGAATTTGTAGCGATAACCCTCGGTTTATCGGAGAATAATTTAAATAGGAAAAACAACCCATGGGTTGTCCCTACAAGATGATGAATTTGTAGCGATAATCCTTGGGTTATCGGAATAACAAATATAAACAGTAACGTTTTCAAACGTCAAAAAAATAAAATATTACGTCATGTCGACAACAGGAGAAATCTCACAAATAGCTTTAAAGACCTTGCAGCTGAGACCTCTCGTTTCTCGAAGTGGCTGAACAGAAAATAAAATCAAACAGTTTAAAAAAATAAAAATTGGCTGATAAAATAAAAGTAACCATAGACGGAATCCCGACAGAAGTAGAGCCGGGAACAAGTATTTTAAATGCTGCTCGTCAGATAGGGGGAGATATTGTACCACCAGCGATGTGCTATTACTCGAAGCTGGAAGGTAGTGGCGGTAAATGCCGTACTTGTTTAGTAAAGGTAAGTAAAGGTTCAGAGAAAGATCCTCGCCCTATGCCTAAATTGGTGGCAAGTTGCCGTACCAATGTGATGGATGGAATGGAAGTGCAAAATATTACTTCGCCAGAAGTAGTAGAAGCTCGTAAAGGTGTGGTAGAGATGTTATTGATCAACCATCCATTAGATTGTCCGGTTTGTGATCAAGCAGGAGAATGCCATTTACAAGATTTAGCTTACGAACATGGTGCTGAGGCTACTCGTTACGAGTTTGACCGAAGAACTTTCGAAAAAATAGACATCGGAGATAAAATTCAGTTACACATGACGCGTTGCATTTTATGTTACCGTTGTGTTTTTGTGGCTGATCAAATTACTGAAAATAGAGTACATGGTATTTTAGGGAGAGGTGACCATGCAGAAATCTCAACATACATATCCAAAGCAGTAGATAATGATTTTTCTGGAAATGTGATTGACGTTTGTCCTGTAGGAGCTTTAACAGATAAAACTTTCCGATTCAAAAACAGGGTTTGGTTTACTAAACCTGTGGAAGCACATAGAGATTGCCCAACTTGTTCGGGGAAAGTAACTTTGTGGTATAAAGGAGAAGAGGTTTTACGTGTTACCGCCAGAAAGGATGAATTTGGGGAAGTAGAAGAATTTATTTGTAATACTTGCCGTTTTGATAAAAAAGCAACTAATGATTGGGTAATTGAAGGTCCAAAAAAGGTTTCTCGTCAATCGGTAATCAATTCAAATCATTACGAAGAATTGCAGCCAGCAGCAGTTGTGAAAAAGAATTTAACATTGCAAGCTGCAAATAAGGAAGAATTTGAAAGGGCCACAAAACTATAATGGAAATAGCTTTTTTAATTGAAAAATTACTGTTAGTCACTATTTTGTTTGTGGCTACATTAACTGTTGCAGCTTACTCAACTTATGCAGAGCGTAAGGTTGCGGCGTTTTTACAAGATAGAGTTGGTCCAAATAGGGCCGGACCTTTTGGTTTATTACAACCTTTGGCTGATGGAGGTAAAATGTTCTTTAAAGAAGAAATTATCCCATCTGGATCAAATAAATGGTTGTTTATTGCAGGTCCGTCTTTAGCTTTACTGGTTTCATTTTTAGGAACGGCTGTTATCCCTTTTGGGCAAGATATTGAGCTTTTTGGTAGAGTTATACCAATGCAGGTTACCGATATTAATGTAGGCATTTTGTACATTTT
>JBKJLB010000239.1:0-4841 GCA_046597075.1 Pelobium sp. | reverse complement strand
GTTCTTCACAAATACATATATCTACAATATAAATATAAACTGATTAGTGATATTTGGGCTACCCTCTGTTTAAACGGTACCGTATATTGATTTAACGGAACAAATAAACAATGGTTGCTTTGACTAATTCTAAATATTATAAAGCATTAAATCAAAAAACAACAAATATTTGCTTCTTATTTAGTAAATATTATATAACTTATCAAAATAATTTAAAAATCACTCAATAAACTATATTCGTAAATGGATGCTTCTGAAATTTTTAATAACTATCCGGAAAGTAAGGATTTTTACGATGAGATGTATTCTGGAAAAGCAATCAGACCTCCTTATCAAAAATTGCACAATTTTTTAAAAAATTACCCTGCCGAAGAATTATCCAAAAAAGAGGAAATGGCTCGTAGATTATTCATGAGCCAAGGGGTAACTTTTACTGTCTACTCTGGCGAAGAAGGTATAGAAAAGATTTTTCCTTTCGATGTAATTCCACGTATCATCACTGCTGCAGAATGGGCTTATATAGAAAGTGGTATTAAACAGCGTTTAAAAGCTTTAAATCACTTTCTGAATGATGTGTATTCCAATCAATTTATCTTAAAGGACAAAATTGCTCCGATAGATATGATTTATTCTTGCGAACATTATTTGCGAGAAATGCATAATTTAAAAGTACCTCATGACATCTTTGTTCATATTTCTGGTATTGATATCATTAGAGATGCAGACGGAACATTTTATGTTTTAGAGGATAATTTAAGAACACCTTCTGGGGTTTCTTATATGTTAGAGAATAGGGAAATTACAAAGCGGATTTTCCCCGATTTATTACCGCAAAATGCAGTTAGAACAGTAACTAATTATCCGCAGTTACTTTATAAAAATTTAGCAGCACTTTCCCCTCGTCATAATTCTAATCCTAATATTGTTATGCTTACACCGGGGATTTATAACTCAGCGTATTTTGAGCATTCTACATTAGCCCGTTTAATGGGAATTGAATTAGTAGAAGGACGAGATTTAGTTGTCGATAACCACCGTGTTTTTATGAAAACAACAGAAGGTTTACAAAGGGTTGATGTGATTTACCGTAGAGTTGATGACGAATATTTAGATCCTTTGGTGTTTAATGCTGGAAGTATGCTAGGTGTTGCAGGATTAATGTCTGCCTACAGAAAAGGGCATGTAGCCATTGTCAATGCTCCAGGTAATGGTGTTGCAGATGATAAAGCTATTTATATCTATGTACCAGACATGATTAAATATTACCTAAATGAAGAGCCCATCTTAAAGAATGTGCCCACCTATAAGATGGATGATGTTTCTGAAAGGAAGCATGTTTTTGATAATATGGATAAAATGGTCATTAAAAAAACCAATGCATCTGGCGGTTACGGAATGATTATCGGTAATGCAGCAACCGAACAAGAAATTGAAGATTATAAAAAGGTGGTTTTAGAGGACCCAAGATCATTTATCGCTCAGCCTATTATTAGTCTTTCTGCGGCGCCATGTTATATAAACGGGAAGCTACAACCAAGACGGATAGATTTAAGACCATTTGCATTATTTGGTCCATCCGGAATTGAAATTGTACCAGGAGGCTTAACTCGTGTTGCCTTAAAAGAAGGTTCACTAGTTGTAAACTCCTCACAAGGCGGTGGAAGTAAAGATACATGGGTATTAAATAGTTAACAGTTCATGGCCCATAGACCACGTACAGATAAAAAATTAAAAATATATGCTAAGTAGAGTTGCCAATTCTTTGTATTGGATGTCTAGATACATGGAGCGTTGTGATGGCATCCTTAGATTGCTAAGGGTAAATTACGCGTATTCGCAAGATGAGTTTGATCAATTTAGCTGGAGGCCAGTATTACTGATTTTTAGTGATATGGAAGCAGCAGAAATTGAAACCATTAAATACGAGGGTCGTAAAGCCTTGCAATTTATGGTGACAGACAAACTCAATAAAAATTCAGTTTTTAATTTGGTGAGTAAATCACGAGAAAATGCTCGATCAGTACAGGATAACGTTACTAAAGAATTGTGGCAATGCTTAAATGATTATTATCATCAAGTAAGACAAAGTCCATTATCTTCGGCACTGCAAAATGATGATCCAGTTTCTGTTATTGACGCATTAGTGCAGCAAGGGATGCATTATTATGGTACTTGTGAAATTACTATGGCCAGAAATAAAGGCTATTATTTCATGAATATTGGTAAATATTTGGAGCGAGCAATACAGTCTGTTGATATTTTGAACGTGAAATTTAGTGAGCTCAATTACTCGCTCGAAGAAAGATCTGACCCTACTTATTGGAAATATTTGTTGCTTTCTATATCTGGATATGAAATCTTTTTGAAAAGTTATCGCTCTGCTTTAGACTCTAGAAACATCCTTCATCAAATTGTTTGGAACGAACATTTTCCACGTTCAATTACCTATTCAGTACGACGATTGAAACAATCTTTTGAAACTTTAAAAAGTGATAGAGATAGCGAAGCTTACAAGGCTTTGAGCTTTATGATTGGTAAATTGGAAAGCCATATCAAATATTCTGATATAAAAGATTTGGAAGAGGTAGGGTTAAAAGAATATCTTCACCAAATAAAACAAGAGCTTTTGGCAATTGGTAGTGCTTTAAATCATTATTATTTCGCCTTCAATTAATTCAGCCTAAAAATTTATACATGCCAAAATTCACAGTGCATCATACAACCACTTATACTTACGAAAGTATGATTTATGATAGTGCCAACCAGATCATGCTTTTTCCTATAAAGGATAGGTTTCAGGAAGTGGTAGAGCATCAACTAAAAATCACCGGAGACCCTTTAGTAGATGTTTTTACTGATTATTATGGAAACGAAGTAGGGACTTTTACTCACCCAGAGTCTCATAACTTATTGAAAATAGAGTCTATTACTGTAGTGAATGTAAAGAAAAGAGCCATGCCAGATACGAGCATGTTTTTGCAAGATCAATGGAGTTCATTAAAATATTTGGCAACGCAAGTACCCTATATTAATTTTTTGAAACAGGAGAATTTTAAGACACAGGAAGAAATTCTGGCAGTAATTAATCCCACCCAAAGAGAGAAAAACACACCTTTAGAAGTTGCTAAATACTTGTGTGAGTATGTCTATAAAAATTTTAAATACATTAAGGGCATCACAACAGTAGAAACCACGGTAGATGAAATTTGGAAATTGAAATCTGGCGTTTGTCAAGATTTTGCTCACATTCTTTTGGTGATGCTGCGTTATATGGATATTCCAGCTAGATATGTGAGTGGCTATATTTGTCCGAATAAAAATGGGATGCGTGGAGAGGGAGCAACTCATGCTTGGGTAGAAGCCTATTTACCAGATTATGGTTGGTTAGGTTTAGATCCAACTAATAATTGTTTAGTAGATGATACCCATGTTAGGCTTGCGGTAGGTAGAAACTTTGTAGATTGTAGCCCAGTTAAAGGAACTTATAAAGGAACTTCTAGACATAAATTAGAAGTTAAGGTGAGCGTTTCTTACGAGAATGATCCAATTCCTCATCTTTCTGATGATAGTGATATTAGCGAACATGACGCACCAGTAAATTCTTATAGAAAGTTTATGGAGTTTCAGCAACAGCAGTAATTACCTATTAAATAAATAATATAATGTCAACACCATGGTCTGTGTCTTAACAGACCATTTTATTTTAATCACAATTTATAGTAGTTATTGTCTAAGCAAGTTCTCTCGAAGAAGACCTCGCGTTCTAGTTTGCGCTTTCAGTTATGGATTTCTTCAAAATCCTTTCTAAAACTAACCCAAACGCAATCACTAAGGCACAACCAAAAAGGTTGAGCCATAAATAAGCCATCCAATCAAATTTGTAGGCGATGAAAACAAAAACTTCTGTTAATAGCGCAGCATAGAAAACTGCTTTTCCTCCAACAGATTTTACATAAAAGGCGACTAAAAAAACACCCAAAATAGTTCCGTAAAATAGCGAGCCTAAAATATTAACGGCTTCTAATAAATTACCCAATTTACTGGCAAATAAAGCCATTCCAATACTCACGATTCCCCAAAATAAGGTGGTGATTTTACTAATGTTAAGGTAGCGTAAGTCTGTGCCGCTTTTATTGATGAGTCTTTTATAAATATCTACAGAAGTGGTAGATGCTAAGGAATTAAGTGCGCTAGCTGTAGATCCCATAGATGCCATACAAACTATGGCAATGAGCAAGCCTATTAAGCCTTTGGGTAAATATTGGGTAACAAAACGAAGGAAAACATAATTTGTATCGTCTAAATCTGCGTTAGCATCGTTTTTCTTCATTACTGCTAATGCATCTGTTCGCTTTTGCTGTAGGTTTTCATTTGCTGTTTTAACTGCTGCACTCGCTTCGGCAATATTTTTTTTATTGCTGAGCGCACTTTCTAAAGCAATTACTTTTTCTTTTTTATCGGCAAAAGCCAAATCAAAATCTCTTTCTCGCTCCTTAAACTCGGCTTTAAAGCTAGAGTTTTCAATTTTATTGATTTCATAGGTATTGAAAAAAATAGGCGGTTTTTGGTATTGATAGAACGCGAAAACTAAAATTCCAATCAGCAAAATCATAAATTGCATGGGTATTTTCAGCATGGCGTTCATCAATAAGCCCATCCGGCTTTGGCCCACAGAACTACCTGTTAAATACCGCCCAACTTGTGATTGATCTGTCCCGAAATAGGATAATTGTAGAAACAAACCACCGATGATACCTGTCCACACAGTATCATCGGTGGTTTGTTTCTACAATTATCCTATTTCGGGACAGATCAATCACAAGTTGGGCGGTATTTAACAG
>JBKJLB010000158.1:0-3132 GCA_046597075.1 Pelobium sp. | reverse complement strand
GGCCATATAATTAACCTTTTAACCAAAACAAAAACACACATGAAACAAAAATTACTAAGCATTTTATTGCTTTGTGTAATGTTGGCTAGTACCGCATTGGCACAAGACAAAAGAATTACTGGTAAGGTAACCTCAAAAGAAGATGGTTCACCCTTACCAGGAGTTTCAGTTAAAATAACTGGAGCTAAATTAGGAACTCAAACAGATGCAAATGGAAATTATTCTATTGCAGTGACTGAGGGGTCTAAAAATTTAGAATTTTCTTACATTGGATTTCTGTCTCAAAATGTCTCAATTGGAGGTAAAACAGTTGTCAATGTTTCCTTAGTCAGTGATTCTAAGCAATTATCTGAAATTGTGGTAACTGCTTACGGTAATCAAAGAAGATCTGATTTTACAGGTGCACAATCTTCTATTAAAGCAACTGACATTGCAAATACACCAATTCTAAGTCCAGAGCAAGCCCTACAAGGTAGAGCAGCTGGGGTTCAAGTAACTCAAGCATCTGGTACTCCAGGCGGTGGTATTTCAGTTCGTATTAGAGGAACTTCTTCTATTGGAGCAAGTAGTCAACCTTTATATGTGATTGATGGAGTGCCAATCAATACGGGTTCAAGTACTCAAGTAGGTGCAGGTGGTCAGTTGACAAATACACTTTCTGACATTAACCCAAATGATATTGAATCAATTGAAGTGTTAAAAGATGCGGCTTCCAGTGCTATTTATGGTTCAAGAGCTGCAAATGGTGTAGTAATTATTAATACCAAGAGAGGTGCAAACCAAGCCACTAAAATTAGTTTCAATACTTATTACGGTCAACAAGAAGTTAATAAAGTATTACCTTTAATATCAGGCCAACAATATATTGAGTTGTTGAACGAAGCTGTTAGAAACAGATTTGGTGGAACTAATAATTATACTTCAATTACAGGATTGAGTTCAAATCCAGCTGATTATGCTAATACAGATTGGCAAAGCGAAATTTTTAGAACTGCGCCAATCAGAAATTATGACCTTTCTGCTAGAGGAGGTAATGATAAAACCAAATTTTCTGTTTCTGGTTCTTACTTTGACCAAGAGGGTATCGTAATAGCTTCTGGTTTTAAAAGATGGAGCGGTAGAATTAACGTTGATAATCAGGCTACAGAAAAATTGAAGTTGTCCTTAAATGCGGCTTTTAACAGTTCTGTATCAAATAGAATTAATAATGATAACAATATTAACGGAGTTGTAAGTGCCTCAATCTTGTTAGGTTCTCATGTTCCTGTTTTTAATGCAAATGGAACTTATGGAAAAGATCCAGTTTCTTCTGTTGATAATCCAGTAGCTTCTGCATTCGAAAGAATTTTCCTTAACACAAATAATAGAATATTGACTTCAGGTGCTGCGGAATATCAAATTCTTCCTTCTTTAACCTTTAAATCTCAATTATCTTTAGATTATATTTCTACTAAGGATAGAACTTACAATAATACTAAGACAAATACTGGTGCTGCAACAGCAGGTAGTGGAACAGAAGGGTATAATGAGGATATAAATTATATAACTGAAAATATCTTGAATTTTAACAAGGTATTTGCTACAAAACATGCTTTGAACTTAACTGGAGTATTTTCATACCAAGAGAGTAACGGACAAGGTATCTTTGCATCAGCTACTGGATTCCCAACTGATGATTTTCAAAGACTATCAGCTGGTGCGGTTAGAGTAGCAACTAATTCCTTTGGTACTTCTTACGCTTTAGAATCTTATGTTGCAAGGGCTAATTATTCTTTCAACAATAAGTATATTTTGCAAGGTTCTGTTCGTATTGATGGTTCATCAAGATTTGGTTCTGAGAAAAGATATGGTACTTTCCCTGCCGTTTCAGCAGCTTGGAATGTTTCCGAAGAGAATTTCTTGAAAAACGTGAGTTCAATTAGCAATCTGAAATTAAGAGCGAGTTATGGTGTTGTAGGTAACCAAGAAATTGGAAACTTTACCTCATTACAACTAGTAGGTGGTGGAGCTAATTATTTGCAACAGTCTGGTTTGTCTCCATCTCAATTGGGTAACACTCAGTTGTCTTGGGAAAATACTACCGCTATAGATTTAGGTTTTGATTTGGGTATGTTCAAAAATAGATTAACTTTTACTTTTGATGCCTACGATAAGAAAACTGAAGATTTATTATTAGGTCAGCCTTTAGTAGGTTCATCAGGTTTTTTAAGTATTCAATCTAACATCGGTTCAGTAAGAAACCAAGGTTTAGAGTTTGGTTTAACAGGTGTAATTTTTGATAAAAAAGATTTCTCTTGGACATCTAACTTAAACTTATCTTTCAATAGAAATGAGGTTCTTGCAATCTCTGGTAATCCAATCGCTCAAGGTTTTGCATCTTGGTTAGCTGCTGGCGGAAGATTAGGTGATTTTAGAGGTTATAGAGTAGATGGAATTTTCCAAACACAAGCAGAGATTGACGCTGCACCCATACACACTAAAACCAGTAGTGCTTTAACTTCAACAGCTCCTGGAGATGTAAGATTCAAAGACTTAAACGGTGACGGTAGAATCACAGCTGACGATCAAGAAATTCTTGGTAATGGAACTCCGAAATACTTCGGTGGTTTCACAAACAATTTCAGATACAAAAACTTTGATTTATCATCTTTTGTACAATTTGTTGGCGGAAACAGTGTGTATAATTTTACGAGAGCTTTTTCTGAAGGTATGAATAGTGTTTTTGGTCAAACCACTGCCGTATTACAGAGATGGACACCAACAAATCCTAGTACAACAACTCCTAGGGCTGTATTCCAAGATCCTAATAACAATAGAAGAACATCTGATAGATTTTTAGAGAAAGGTGATTTTTTAAGAATGAAGAACATCAGTTTAGGTTATACTTTCTCTCCTAGTGTTCTTTCAAAATTAAAGGTAAGTAACCTAAAGCTTTATGTAGCTGCTCAAAATTTATTTACCGTTACAGAATACAAAGGCTTAGACCCTGAGGTAAGTACTTTTTCTGATACAAATACAGCACCGGGTACAGATTTCTTAACTTTTCCTCAAGCTAAAACTTATACCTTCGGTTTGAATCTAACTTTTTAAAATAAGGCATCATGAAAAAAATTATAAATAATAAAAAACTTT
>JBKJLB010000034.1:0-3048 GCA_046597075.1 Pelobium sp. | reverse complement strand
AATTTCAGCTCCTGGAATACCTTTAATTGCATCTCTAATAGCAGTTAAATATTCTGTAGAAGGGTTTCCAGTACGTTCTCCAAACTCTTTAAAGGCAACAGTTACCTTACTTTTATTTGGATAATTACCTTGATCTTCATCTTGAGGATCAGTTACACCAACTGTAACATTAGAGATTATTGAGGATACATTTTGATTTCCCAAACTGTCCACTACCGCAGAAACTCTTTTTTCTATTTTCTTGGTTACTTCGTTTGTATAGGACTGATCCGTTCCAACCGGAAGTGAAGTATATACATAAACGAAGTTTGGATCAGAAGATGGAAAAAACACAAATCTAGGAGGAATAATACCTGTTAGTACAAAAGAGAATACCAACAGGCCAAATGTACTTCCTAAAATAGTGTATGGTCGATGTAAAGCCCACTCTAAAAATCTACCGTATTTCCTTTGAATGCTAGGCCATGTTTTTCTTTGGAATTTTCTGATTGATTTTTCTAAAAAGAAATGCTGAAGCAGATAGAAAAGAATAATAACAACAATAAAATTACCAAAAGCTATTCCCACTGCACCTACTATCGCTAAAATATAAAAGAATACCGCAGCAATCCCCATGTACAATAAAGTCTTCTTTACACCCTTATCAAATGATGGCTTATAAACTTCATTTTCGTCATGAGATTCCATAAAATCAACCGCAAAAACAGGGTTAATAATATAGGCTACAACTAATGAAGCCAATAATGTGATGATTAAAGTGATGGGTAAGAAAAACATAAACTCGCCAATAACGCCAGGCCAAAAAGCCAATGGAATAAATGGAGCAAGGGTGGTCATCGTTCCAGAGAAAACAGGTAAAAACACCTCTCCTGCTGCCATCTTAGCAGCATGCTTAATTGGAATTTTTCCATTATCAAAAATACGATGCGTGTTTTCTATTACCACAATGGCATCATCAACCACAATACCCAAAGCCAGCAGAAAAGAGAACAATACAATCATGTTCATCGTAAAACCAATAGTAGGCATCAACAAGAAAGCCACACACATAGATAAAGGAACAGAAAGCGCAACGAATAGTGCATTCTTGATACCCATGAAGAACATTAAAATCAGAGTTACTAAAATAAAGCCAATAACAATGGTATTTATTAAATCATGTAAGGTTACTCTTGTTTTGTCAGATTGATCGCCAGTAGTTACAATATCCAAACCTTTTGGAAATTGCTTGACTTTCATTTCGGTAACAATCTCACGAATTTTATCAGACGCTTCGATCAAATTTTGACCAGATCGCTTTTTGACGTTTAATGTAATTACATTCTTTCCGTTCAATCTTGCGTAAGATTCTTGCTCTTTAAAACCATCTACTACGTTGGCTATATCTCTTAAATAAATAGATCCTCCGGTTGGCGTTTTAATAATTGTATTGGCAATTTCTTGAGCAGATTTGTATTCTTTTTTGATGTTTAAAGTTCTTCTTACACCATCCATTGGCAAAGTACCACCAGAAGCAGAAATATTTTCATTTCCAATAGCTTGTCTAATATCATTAAAAGAAATTTGAGCCGCTGCCATTTTGTTCAAATCAACATTAATTTGAATTTCAGGATCTAAGGCGCCAACTATATCAACACCAGAGATTTCTGGTAAAGATTCTATTCTATCTTGCAAATCATCTGCATATTTCTTAAGCGTTTTCAGATCAAAATCACCTGAAATATTTAAATACATGATGGGTAAATCTGATAAGTTAATATCTAATACATCCGGGTCATTCGGTAAATCATTTGGTAAATCTTGCTTAGCCTTGTCTACTGCATCCTTTATCCTTTGCTTAGCATCCTTCACATCTACGTTAGCATTAAACTCTGCCGTAATAAAGGAAAAATCCTGAAAAGAATTTGACGTCACCTTCTTTAAACCTTGTGCAGATTTGATTTCTTTCTCCAATTGTTTGGTTACCAAATTCTCCATATTAGCAGGAGAGGTTCCTGGATATATAGTTGTCACAAATATTTTGGGAATAGAGATTTCAGGGAAATTCTCTTTTGGTAATGAATTGTAAGTAAAGTATCCGGCAATCAATAAAATTGCAGTTAATACATAAACAGCTGTTCTATTTTCAACCGCCCAGCTGGATGGTTTAAATTCTTTATCTAAATCTTTCATTTATAATAATTTAAATGATTACAGTTTTACCCTATCGCCTTCACTCAATCCGTTTAATCCGTATACGATGACTTGGTCACCCGAATTTATACCAGTTAAAATCTCTGCATTTCCTTTGTAAATATTTCCTACTGTAACATCTACCTTTTTTGCTGTTCCGTTCACTACAACCATCAAATACTCTCCCTTTTCTGATTTTTGAATGGCTTTAATAGGCACTGTAGTCGCTTTTGAATTTGTATAATCAACTATCTTTAAAATGGAAATCATATTTGGTCTTAAGCTACTTCTACTAGGAAGCTTCACTTCAACATTAAAACTCCTACTCATTTGATCGATAGTTTTAGATGCGAATGAAATTTTTGTACTTATAGAATCTTTAGCATCTGGTAAAAGCACCAAAACCTCGTCGCCTTGGTTAATCCTTCCAGCATAAGTTTCTGAAACCATTGCTTTTGCTTTTAGATTGGCCGCATTTACCACCCTAATTCCCGGTATGCCAGGCTGCACTGCTTGCCCAACTTTATAATCTAACTGGTCAATAGTACCAGAAATTGGCGCTTTAATTTTATACATGGAAGCTTGTTTTCTTAATGCCGCCATTTGCTTTTCTAAACTTTCTTTTTGAGTTTTCGCATTCAAAAATTGAACTTCAGTCCCAATTTTCTGATCCCAAAGATTCTTTTGACGATTATAAAGATTAGTAGCTAAATCTAAATTAGCTTGTAATTGCGCTACGTTTTGACGTAAAACTCCATCGTCGATTTGCGCAAGTACTTGACCCCTAGAAACACTTTGCCCAATATTTACAAATAAATTGGTAATTACACCTATTGCTTCAGGACTAACCTGTACACTTTGTTCGGCATCAACTTT
>JBKJLB010000408.1:0-2713 GCA_046597075.1 Pelobium sp. | reverse complement strand
TGTTTCTCGCAGGAAACTAAAAATAATACCGATAAAACTATAATTGCTTTTTTCATGGTGGGTTTAATTAATGGATCAAACATTAGGTTAAAGTTAAACGACTTTATGATTAAACGCAATTATTTAACATTTAGTACCTCCTAAATTTATTTTAGCATTAATTAAGAAATGGATGTGTTAATAAAAAAAGGCTTTTGCACTCCCCTAAAGTTATTGAGTTACTGTTTGACTATTTTCTTAACCAGAATCGTTTTTCCACTTTGCAACAATTGTAAATAATAAATGCCACTATCAATCTCCTGAAGATCTACTTGCTGTTTTTTGTTTTGCAATTTGTACCGTTTTATTTCCTGACCTAAAACATTTACAATTCTTAATTCTTCATCCTTAATTCTAAATTCATCATTTAAAATTTCCAAAGTAAAGACACCGTTATTCGGATTCGGACTGATTCTTAATTCATCACTCTTAAATCCTAGTTCATTAATTCCTAATCCCGTTACAGTAACGGTTAAAGTATCACTTCTTGGTACACCGCAAACCGTAAATTGCACTACGTAGGTACTAGTTGTAACAGGCTTTACATAAATACCTGCGCCTGTTTTTATAAATACACCTGGTAAAGTGTACCAATTGCTTGTAAAGCCTCCTCCTAATGTATTGCCAATATAAACACTATCGCCAATTGCTACTGTTGTATTAGAATAAGTCCAAGGAAGAACTCCGGTTGGGTTTATTGAATAAACGGAAACGGCATCGAAGTAATAATAACTTCCAAGATAGCATCCAGAACCAGTACATAGCCTAGCTGTATCAGTATTAACATCGTCCTTAAAATTACCTATGGTAATATATTTTTCACCTCCAAATGCAGTATAAATACCTGAAACCTTAACCCAATTACCGGTATCTTTTATTATAGTATTGTTATATTTAATAATATGCTGTGGTAAATAAAGCGGTGGATATCCGCTCATGTTAGATATAGTATGTTGGGTATAAGAAAAACTTGCGGCAAGGTTATTACATGCCCACTTTACTTTGTTATGCAAATTAGCGTAAAATTCACCGTAATAGCATACACCATTCTGTAGCGAGTCAGATAGCTTCACCTCTAAATATTCTCTGTAATTAAGTCCAAAGCTATTGATAACCCAAATGCCCGCAATAGCATTACCGTCTTTAGCGTTTTGAAAACTGACAGGGCTTTGATATGGAACACCAAACGAATATGAAGGTGCACATGAATTGAAGTAATCTGAGCTGTTAGTCGTCGGGCCATACCATTGAGTTGAATTTGATAAGGCACTACTTGAATTCGGGCAAGCGGTATAGGTTTCAAAACTCCAATTAGGAACCAAATTCTGAGAATTGATAAAACCTGAAAGAAATAAAAATATTAAAAATAATTTTTTCAAACTTGAAAAGGGAGAGCTTTGCCCTCCCTTAAAGTTAATGATTTATTTTATAATCCTCTTAAAAAGAATGTCCCATTTTCTCCTTTTTGGTTTGGAGATACTTTTCGTTGTGCGGGTTGGGTGTAATTATGATGGGAACATTATCTACAATTTCTAAACCATAACCAATTAAACCGGCACGCTTTTTAGGATTGTTGGTCATTAATTTTATTTTCTGAACGCCTAGGTCGCGCAATATTTGTGCACCAATACCATAATCACGCTCATCCATCTTAAAACCTAATTCCAAATTAGCTTCTACAGTATCACGACCATTCTCTTGTAGTTTATACGCTTTTAATTTATTTAATAAGCCAATGCCTCTGCCTTCTTGATTCATGTAAACAATAACACCACGGCCTTCTTTCTCTACCATTTCCATCGCGGCATGTAATTGCGGACCACAATCACATCTGCAGCTTCCGAAAACATCTCCCGTAACGCATGATGAATGTACGCGACACAGAACGGGCTCATCTTTTTTCCAGCTGCCTTTTACCAAAGCCATGTGTTCCTGACCGTTAGTACTCACTTTGTAAGCCACTAATTTAAAATCTCCCCAATTGGTTGGCATGTTAACCTCAACTTGCCTTTCAACAATTGTTTCTTTTGATAAACGATAAGAGATAAGATCTTTTATGGAAACTATTTTGAGTTTAAATTTTTCCGCGATCTTCATCAGATCAGGTAAACGTGCCATGCTTCCATCTTCGTTCATGATCTCCACTAAAGCACCACAAGGTTCAAAACCTGCCATCACTGCAAGATCAATTGTTGCTTCTGTATGTCCGGTGCGACGTAAAACACCACCTGTTTTTGCTATGAGTGGGAAAATATGTCCCGGTCTTCCTAGATCAGCAGATTTTATTTTCGGATCGATTAATGCTTGAATAGTTTTAGCTCTGTCTTGCGCAGAAATTCCTGTCGTGCAGCCATGTCCTAACAGATCAACAGAAACTGTAAAAGCTGTTTCGTGTGAGGCTGTGTTCTTGCTCACCATTAAATGCAGATCCAATTCATTTGCTCTCTCTTCGGTAATAGAAGCGCAAATTAAACCGCGTCCGTGTGTAGCCATAAAGTTTATTATTTCCGGTGTTACATTACGTGCAGCAGTTAAAAAATCACCTTCGTTCTCACGATCTTCATCATCAACAACAATAATTACCTTACCGTTTTTTAATTCGGCAATGGCTTCCTCAATGGTATTCAACTTAAACTCGCTCATAGTGTAAACCCTGTAGGATTTTTTTTAATTT
>JBKJLB010000257.1:0-3682 GCA_046597075.1 Pelobium sp. | reverse complement strand
TTAAATGCTGCTTTTGTTGATGTTGGCTATGAGATAGATGCTTTTTTGCATTATTTAGATCTTGGTCCGCAAGTGCAATCCTTGCTTAAATTAAGCAAGCAAGTAAAAGGCGGGTCTTATAAAGATCACCTTTTAGATCATTTTAAAAGAGAACCTGATATTGACAAGGCTGGGAAAATCTCAGGCTTACTCAATAAAAATCAATTACTTCCTGTTCAAATTGCTAAAGAACCTATTTCTACAAAAGGTCCGCGTTTAAGTTCCGACTTATCAATCGCAGGAAGATTTGTAGTCTTAGTTCCTTTTTCTGATGTAATTTCTATCTCTAAGAAAATCAGAAGCAATACTGAAAGAACCCGTTTAAAAAAGATTGTTGAAGGCATTAAACCCAAAAACTTTGGGGTAATTATTAGAACTGTTTCTGAGAAAAAAGGCGTTACCGAAATCCAAAAGGATTTGTACGACTTAATCTCGAAATGGGAAACCTTCATGAAAAAACTTCCAGGAACCGAACCATCCAAAAGGATTTTAGGTGAAATGGGACGAACTTCTACTATTTTAAGAGACATCTTAAATGCCGATTTTACAAATATTTATGTAGACGATCAATCTATTTACGAAGAGATTAAATCTTATGTTCATGAGATTTCTCCGGAGTTAGAAAAAATTGTAAAACTTTATAAAGGTAAAGAGCCAATTTTTGATCATTTCGGAATCGAAAAACAAATTAAAGGATCTTTTGGTAAAACGGTAAACTTAGCGGGTGGCGCTTATTTGGTAGTAGAACATACCGAAGCTTTACACGTAATTGATGTAAACAGTGGTAACCGTAACGCTAGTCCAGAAAATCAGGAAGAAAATGCCTTTATGGTAAATAAAGAAGCTGCTAAAGAAATTGCCCGACAGTTGCGTTTACGCGACATGGGTGGAATTGTAGTAGTCGACTTTATTGATATGCATAAGGCTCCAAATCGTAAAGATTTGTTCGATTACCTGAGATCAGAAATGAACCATGATAGGGCAAAACATACCATTTTGCCACCAAGCAAATTTGGATTGGTGCAAATCACTCGTCAAAGGGTAAGACCAGAGATGAACATCGTGACCAATGAAAAATGCCCAGCTTGCGATGGTACTGGAGAAATTAAGGCAAGTATTGTTTTAATGGATGACATCACCAGCAATCTGGATTATATCTTAAACGAACAAGCCGAAAAAGGAATTACACTTTGTGTTCATCCATATATAGAGGCATACATCAAAAAAGGAATCATTAACCAACAGTGGAAATGGTTCTTTAAATATAACCAGTGGATTAAGGTGAAAGCCGTTTCGAGCTATTACTTAACAGAGTTCCATTTCTTAAGTAGTAAAGAAGAAGAAATAAAATTATAACAAAAAGTCTCTGATAGTTTATCAGAGACTTTTTTGCTTCTTTTTACTAATTTTGTTTGCAAAACAAATTTTATCAGATCAATTCCAATAATCACTTTGGATAGACATCACTGGTGATCCAAAATAAATTATATCAAAATTAAAATTGATGTTAATTTATCTGATTGGTATTAGACTTAAAATTGGATTTCTTCTGGGCCACTAAGTTTTGAAATATGACAATCACAATCTTCCATACTAACTTTAAATTCTGCTTGTTTTAAAACTTTAGTAACAGGATGTTTAGCTGAAACCATTATACGTTCTATACCTTCAAGCTCATTATCGTTTCCATCATGGGCTACTGTGTAATCCCCTTTAAAATTAACGGGATCTACAGCACCAGTAAACTTTAACATAGAACCGGTTCTTAAATTAACTGATTGATAATCATTCACAATTAAGGGTTTACCGTCAGTATCAGTAAATTTAACTTTAACAGATACAAATTGCGTTGTACATACTTTGTCCTCGCAATTTGATTCGCTTTGATCGCAAGAACTAAAAGCAAAGATGGTTAGAATAAGGATAGATATTTTTTTCATAATTTAAAAGTTTTATATCATTACGATTAACTTTAAGAGATCGCTACAAAGAATAATATTTTTAATTGATTTGCAAACCAAGCTTTAAAAATCGTACTTCGTAAATCTAAAATCTAAATTCAAATTGGCTAAAATTAAAACTTCTTATTTCTGTCAGAGTTGCGGATATGAATCTGCTAAATGGTTGGGTAAATGCCCATCTTGTCAACAATGGAATACTTTTGTTGAGGAAGTTGTAGAAAAAGGAAATGGCAGTGCGCCAGATTGGAAAACAGCAAGCACCAGCTTGACTAGAGCCAATAAACCCGCCAAAATTCAAGAGATTGTTTACAGCGAAGACCATCGTTTAGTTACGCCAGACAAAGAATTAAACCGTGTTTTAGGTGGAGGAATTGTAGGTGGTTCTTTGGTTTTAATTGGGGGCGAGCCAGGAATTGGCAAGTCAACTTTAATGCTACAATTGGCTTTAACCATTCCAAAACTTAAAATTTTATACGTCTCTGGAGAAGAAAGTGAGCAGCAAATCAAACTAAGAGCCGAAAGAATTCTGCCCAACCCAGTTTCCGATTGTTATATCTTAACGGAAACATCAACTCAAAATATCTTTAAACAAATTGAAATTTTAGAGCCCAGTTTAGTAATTATCGATTCTATACAAACCCTTCATTCGGCTCATATAGAATCTACACCTGGCAGTGTTTCTCAGGTTAGGGAATGTACTTCAGAATTACTCCGTTTTGCAAAGGAAACTTCTACACCAGTATTTTTAATTGGCCACATTACTAAAGACGGAATGATTGCGGGGCCAAAAATTTTGGAGCATATGGTTGATACTGTTTTACAGTTTGAAGGAGATCGCCACCATGTTTATCGGATTTTAAGAGCCATCAAAAACCGCTTTGGTGCAGCATCAGAATTGGGAATTTATGAAATGCAGGGAAGTGGGTTAAGAGAAGTTTCCAATCCATCTGAAATTCTACTTTCGCAACGTGAAGAAGCTTTAAGCGGCGTCACTATTTCAGCTACAATGGAAGGAATGCGACCAATGTTGATAGAAACTCAAGCTTTGGTGAGTACTTCACCTTATGGAACTCCGCAACGCTCAGCAACAGGCTTTGATACCAAAAGGATGAACATGCTTTTGGCAGTTTTAGAAAAACGCTGTGGATTTAAATTAGGTGCAAAAGATGTTTTCTTAAATATCGCTGGTGGAATTAGAGTAGAAGACCCAAGTATTGATTTGGGCTTAATTGCTGCAATTATTTCTTCGCATGAAGATATGCCTGTTTCTTACAAAGTTTGTTTTGCCGCAGAAGTGGGTTTATCGGGCGAGATAAGAGCCGTTACTAGAATTGAACAACGAATAGCCGAAGCGCAAAAATTAGGTTTCGAACAAATCTTTATTTCTAGATATAATAAAAAAGGTCTCGACATTAAAAAGTTTAACATTGAAATCAAAACGGTTTCAAAAGTCGAAGAGGTTTTTAGCCTACTTTTCGGTTAAAAATTCCCCCCAATACTCGCCCTTCTACTAAGCAAATCGACCCTGTCTTCAAGTACTGGTTAATTGGTTTTGTGATGTTGTTCTCTATTCCACTTTTAGCACTGCAAAAATTTAAGAAAAATACCAACATCCCCGTGGATGCTCATTAAATAAAAAAACCAAAGCCGCTTTCGATAAAAAGCGGCTTTGGAATTAACAA
>JBKJLB010000216.1:0-3559 GCA_046597075.1 Pelobium sp. | reverse complement strand
AGAAAACTCAATGATAATTTGGTTAACAAAAGATTTTGATAATTCTTTATATGTCTTTCTGCATTGCCACTTTATCTTTAAAAGTGAATTAGAATCAAAAGACTGTTTAGGAATGCCAATTAAGTAAGCGCCACCATCTTGGGTTGGACCCAAAACCACAATTCCTTTTTCTGTTAGGGAAATCGCATTTTGTATTACAGATAAACTTAAATCAGGGCAATCATTACCAATACAAACTATGTTTTCATATCCTTTTGCATAAACATCTGCGAAAGCATTCGTAATTCTTTCTCCAAAACTCTTCCCTTTTTGATGATAAGAATCAATCAAAAAAGTATCTGCGGAAGTTTGCTTTGCTAATGTGTAAAAATGCTCTGTTAATATGCCTGATATTTTTTGTGTAGCTTTTTTAGAGGAAATAGAAGACAAACTTTTAGATCGAGATTCGAAACTGGGAAGATGTGCAAAAAGTATAACTGCTGTTTTTGTCATTCTATTAGAGCTTACGTATTTTAGTCAGCTTTAGATTTATATCCTTACAACAAACATAGACATTTGTTTGACAATTTTAATAAGTATATATATTGATATATGATAATATGTTCATATATTTGTATCGTTATGATAGAAACTATAACTAGAAATTTAACGCCAGAGAAATTAGAGAAAGCAGCTTTTATATTAAAAACTGTTGCTCACCCAATAAGGCTAGCCATAATTAATTTACTGGATGAACGTCAGCAAATGAGCGTGAACGAGATTTGTGAATCTTTAAACAGTGAGCAATCCTTAATCTCTCATCATTTAACCAATATGAAAATTAAAGGATTACTAAAAGCAGATAAGCAGGGTGTTCAAGTTTTTTACTCTCTAAAAGAAAGAGATTTAGTAAAACTTTTAGACTGTATGGAAAACTGTAATTGCAACATGTAATGGAGTTTCATATTTATATAACGTACTTTTTAGCGCTCTTTATTGGAATTTCTTTAGGCTTAACAGGTGGAGGAGGGTCTATTTTAACTGTTCCTGTTTTAGTTTATTCAGCCAAAATCGAACCTGTAATTGCTACAGCTTATTCGCTTTTTATAGTTGGATTAACATCATTAATGGGTGTAGGTATTTACCATAAAAAGAAATTGGTGAATGTAAGAATGGCCATCATTTTTGCCATTCCAGCATTTATCACTGTTTGGTTGATGCGTAAATTTGTGATTCATGCCATGCCTGATCAATTACTTCAGAGAGGAAGTTTTACGCTCACCAAAGATTTATTTTTAATGCTATTTTTCGCTTTAATCATGTTGGTATCGGGAGCAAAAATGGTGTTTGGTGTAAATAAAGAAATTCAAGAAAAGCAAGAAATTAAATACGGATTAGTGTTGTTGAGTGGAATAATTGTTGGGGTTTTATCTGGCTTGGTTGGTGCTGGCGGAGGTTTTTTAATTGTACCTGCTTTGGTATTTTTTATGACTTTACCGATGCATAAAGCTGTAGGAACCTCGCTGTTGATCATTTCTATTAACTCATTGATTGGTTTTACAGGCGATATTTTAAATTTGCCACGCATCGACTGGCAGTTTTTATTGATATTCTCTTCCATTTCCTCCGCAGGGATTTTCTTAGGGATTTATTTAAACCAATTTTTAAATAGCGAAAAGCTTAAAAAGGTATTTGGATACTTTGTTTTGGTAATGGCGGTGATTATCATTTTTAAAGAATTGATTTAATGGCAACTTTAACAGCTGAATTTTGGAACGAAAAGTACTTTAATCATCAAACTGGTTGGGATTTAGGAGAAGTTTCGCGACCCATCAAAAACTATATTGACCAAATCAACAGTAAGGATTTAAGAATACTAATTCCTGGAGCAGGCCATGCTTACGAAGCTATTTATTTATTAGAAAATGGATTCACAAATGTCACTGTGATTGATTTTGCTGAGTTGCCAGTAGCTAATTTAATGGTAAAATTGAACAATTTTGATCAAGCTAATTATCATTTAATTCAGGATGATTTTTTTAATCACGAAGGAGAGTATGATTTGATATTGGAGCAAACCTTCTTTTGTGCCCTCAACCCTGAGTTACGTAAAAATTATGTGAAACATACACATCAGCTTTTGGCAGAAAAAGGAAAAATTGTAGGCTTACTTTTCAATAGGGAATTTCCTTTTGTTGGTCCACCATTTGGAGGAGATGAAGCGGAATACAGAGAATTATTCGGTTTGAAATTTAATATTAAAATAATGGAAACAGCTCATAACTCTATTGAGCCAAGAAAAGGTTCGGAGTTGTTTGTGATTTTCTGTAGGGATAACCCTCAGGTTATCAATAAAAATTTAGAATGATTTGCGTGAGGGATTGACGTGAAAATCCTTTTTTGTCATCCTGAGCGAAGTCGAAGGAAAACAAAAAAGATTGTAACAAAAAGCCCGACCCGCAGGGACACGCCATAATAAGTAAAAAGTTAAAGTAAGGATGTAAGATGCTCAATACTCACATCTCTATACTCAAATCTAAATAATATGAAAATAGAACAATTATACACAGGATGTTTGGCTCAGGGAGCTTATTATATTGAAAGCGATGGAGAAGCAGCAATCGTGGATCCACTGCGTGAGACGCAGCCCTATATTCTAAAAGCAGAACAAGCTGGTGTGAAAATTAAATACGTTTTTGAAACTCATTTCCACGCAGATTTTGTTTCTGGTCATGTGGATTTGGCTAAGAAAACTGAAGCAAAAATCATTTATGGTCCAACTGCGGTCACTGGTTTTGATTCACATATTGCTAAAGACAATGAAGAGTTTAAAATCGGAAAAATTACAATTAAGGCGTTACATACGCCAGGTCATACGCCAGAATCGACCACTTATTTATGTTTAGATGAAAACAGAAAACCTTACTGTATTTTCACTGGCGACACGCTGTTTATAGGAGATGTTGGTCGTCCAGATTTAGCTCAAAAATCTGCTGAAACTACAGAAGAAGCAATGGCAGGTCATTTATACGATTCTTTAAGAGAGAAAATTATGCCTTTGCCAAACGATGTGATTGTTTATCCAGCCCATGGAGCAGGCTCTGCTTGTGGTAAAAATATGAGCAAGGAGACTTTTGATACTTTAGGAAATCAAAAAGAAACCAATTATGCTTTAAGTAATATTTCAAGAGATGCTTTTATCAAAGAGTTAACAACCGGAATTTTGCCTCCACCACAATATTTTCCTAAGAATGCGAAAATGAATAAGGAGGGAATTGATGCAATGGACGAAATATATGAAAGGGGTTTAAATGCCTTAAGTCCAGATGAGTTCGAGAGAGCAGCTAATACAACAGAAGCATTGGTCTTAGATGTTCGTTCTCCACAAGATTTCGCAGAATCATTTATCCCAAATGCCATTTTTATTGGTTTAGATGGTCAGTTTGCACCTTGGGTTGGGGCTTTAATTACCGATTTAAAACAATCTTTATTATTGGTTGTAGACAAAGGAAGAGAAGAAGAAGCGGTTAAAAGATTGGCCCGTGTGGGGTATGATTATACCATTGGCTATTTAAAAGGC
>JBKJLB010000033.1:0-3045 GCA_046597075.1 Pelobium sp. | reverse complement strand
TCTTGTGATTTAACTTGCAGCGTGTTTGCCAAGATTAAAATCAAGGCGAATCCTAAAATTTTCTTTTGCATATTGATTTTTAATTAATTTTAAATGATAATGCAAAAGTAGATTGGCGAGACGACATAACCTCTTGACTTAAGTTAACAAAAACGACTTACCCAATAAGCAGAACGTTCTTACTAAAAAAAGACAGGATACATCAGGATATGCTCTTTTGTGATAACCGTTTACGGATACGGCTCAAGGATTCTGGGGTCATACCTAAAAAACTTGCTATTTGTTGTAGTGGAATTCGTTCTACTAAATCAGGACGTGATTCTTGTAATTTTAAATACCGCTCTTCACGCGAAGACGTTTTAAATTCATCAAATGAAATTTGACTTTTTACGGAAAGTTCTAATAATAATTTACGAAAAAGTGTTTCAAATTTTGGGAATTTTTCAAACATAACGGCTTCCATTTCTGGATTTCCTACTGATATAATAGAATCTTCAACACAGGCAATATTGTAACTAGATGGCTTTTTATCAATAACACATTGCGGATTAACGCCCTCCAGCTCGGTATAAAATGCAGTCGTTTTTTCTTCGTAATCCACCATATAAAAAGTTCTTAGACAGCCCTTTAATACAAAGAAGCATTCATCTGTAAGTTCGCCTTCTTTTAAAAGTATAGTGCCTTTTTTATAGGATCTGAAAGTGTTTAATTTTATAAATTCTTTTTCCTCCTCTTTAGTAAGGGTAATGTATTTTGAAATAAAATTAAATATGATGTCTTGCATAGTTTTTATATGTAATTTTCAATGTACTAACAATGGGGATTAAATTTCAATAATTTATAAAGATACGGTGTTGGTTGTAAAACATCGATATACCGTACTAAATTATCAATTAACTTATGAATTTACGTAAAAGTATGTCAGCGATTTTTCAAATTATTGAAATAAAACGTTTTATTTTGCAGGTATCTAATATACTTTTCCGTCAAAGCGAGGCCTCTCGCAGAGGACCTTACGATAATGAAGCAGAGTCCCTAAAGAAGACGCTGCTTGGACAGAAAATCAACCTGAAACCAATTTGAGTAAAGCTTGCCATTAACGGTTGGCAAAGAACCAATGATAGATTAATCACAAAACTGCCTTGTAAAACACCAAACGGCAATTTTTTATAAATACGGTTAGCGGTAGTTGTATTTAATTTTTGGTTTGCTCATTAAAATACGAAATTATTTTGTTTTCGTATTCCGTTTTATGTTCTGATTTCATTATGCTAGCGTGTTTAGCATTTTTTACTACCCATAATTCAGATTCTACATTGCAATTCATCTGAAGTCTTTTACCCATATCTTCGGTTGTCCAGTTATCTTTTGTGGAATATATGAAAAGAATTGATTTAAGATTTTTAACCTCTTTGATCCTTTCAATCATTTTAATTTTGTTTTTATATTTCGGTAAAAAAAAATTTAGAAGTTTTAATGTTTTGTAAGCAAATGGAAAATTTATCCAAAATTCATCTAATGTGGTTGCAGAACTTTCCACAATTGCAAAATTATAGCAATGATTTTCATCAGCAAATGCAATAGTTGACCACATTGCACCCATTGAAATTCCGTGATAACCTACTGGCAAGTTTGGATTTAATTCTTTTGCAACTTTACTAATTGCGATAATATCTTCAAAATATGAAAAGTTTCCATTGGTACTTTCACCAAAACCATTAATATCAAACACAAGTGTATTGAACCCGTTTTCTCTTAATAACTCCGTATAACCATTTTTTAAAAAATAACCTTTTGCTTCTTTGCCCATAGGATGACCAAGAACAATAGTTGCTTTAGCATGCTCTTTTATCGTTTTTCTATAAAGTCCTTGTATAATTCCACCAGATTTACTTTCAACTTGAATTGACTGCCATTCCTTTTTCTGTTCGGCCGATAAAGGATTTTGCCACTTTACCATATATTTTCCAAAAAAAGGTTTTTTAATTAATTTGTACATATTTTTCTTTTTGTTTTAGGTGATTTTTCCGTTAGAGCAAGATTTCTTGCAGAGGACCTCATGTAAATGAAGCAGAGTCCCTAAAGAAGACACTGCTTGGATAGAAATCGTAAACCATCTGCCAGCACAAAATCCCGATTCTTAGGACACAAAACTTCATTTAACCATTTAACCGGGAATTTTTTATAGGTGTTGTTAGCGGTTCGTTGTGTTTGTTTGTTAGGTATTTTTATTTTCTGTTGTCCCATTCTCGTTTCAACATTGCATATTGAAATTCACTTCCCCATTTTCCTTTGAAAAATATGTTTTCAATAAAGTGTCCTTCTTGTTTAAATCCGGTACTTTTTAGTAAGCTAATGGAAGCAATGTTTTCAGCATCCACTATTTCAACAACTCGGTGTATTTGTTTTGTGTCAAACAAAAAAGTCAAAACTCCAATTAGCACTTCTTTTGCGTATCCCTTTTTTTGTTCGAGATGCGAAATTGTTATTCCAATTTCTGCAATTCGAGTGTCGTACTGGTCAAGTTTAATTGCACAGTCGCCAATAAGTTGTCTCGTTTCACTATTTTCAATTCCATACTGCACCCATTCTCCTGCATTGCCAAAATACTTTGTGGAGTTGCCTTTAATAAATTCTTCGGCTTGTTCCATGTTCATCACATCAAAACCTTGATATTTTGTAACTTCTGGATTAGAGCGATAAATATGAAAATCCGATAGGTCAGCTAATTCGAGGTGCCGAATATTAAGTCGTGTGGTTTGTATATTTAGTTTTTCCATTAATTTATTTTGATCTCAAATGATTTGTCGGGTGGTCTTCACAATTACCGCTAAACTTTTGGTACTTCATTTTTTTTCTGTTTCATTGAACAAGTTTACATCTTGAAGTTCAAATTTCACACTACTCATTTTATCGTAAAGAAATTCTTCCCATTCCAAAAGATTGTTTAATGACTTCTTTATTCTTAAATAGCTTCCGTCAGAGCGAGGTCTCTGGTAGAGGACCTTGCGATAACGAAGCAGAGTGCCTAAAGGAGACGCTGTT
>JBKJLB010000168.1:0-2718 GCA_046597075.1 Pelobium sp. | reverse complement strand
TGTTTCTTACTAACTGGTAGAATTAATCGAGTCGTCGGTCATCATTTTTTGTAAGAATCTTTTTTCGATACAGCGTTTTTACTGTTGGGTACGCCTTGGCGTGAGAGGAATTATTAACTGCTTCTTTTGCAGTTTGAAGAAGAAAGGAGTTTTTTATTTTATTGCCAGCCTTAAATAAAATGTTTTAAAATAAATGGTTAACGTTATCCATAGCAATGACAGCACGATGTAGTAAAGTAAATCGTATATAAAAACTATGTTACTAAAGCCTATGGCCTTTATGCGATAAATTATTGCCAATAACAATTGCTGCCATTGCCATAGCTGTGTCTTTTAATACATTTAAGTAATTACCACCTTCAATGTGTTTTAAATGAAGTGTAAATACAAAAATTAAAAACATGGCGGCTAGCAAATAACAGGCTAGGGTTGCAAACTTGTTTATAATAATGGCTATTGCAGCGAGTAACATGCCGGCTCCGGTTATGTATATCCATATTATTCCGCCGGGGATAAAATCAGGCACACTCGATTTTAAGCCGTCTGCTTTCATAAAATGAATAATACCAAAGCAGCCAATGGCTAAAGCATAAATGATACCTGCAATTCGGGAAGAGATGAATGGTTTCATGATATCTTTTTTTGATTAGATATTAAATGTAACATTAATATCTATGTTTTACAATTGTTTTATGGCACAATCGTCAAATAAAAAAACTCATTTTAACCAATTGGAACTAATATGTTTACCTATAAAATTAAACCCGCCATTTATAGTTTTACCTTGTGGTTAACTGCAGCCCAAATTCTTTTATTTTTAATACAGTAGTTATAAACTCCTCAACATTTAGCGGTTTATTTAAATAGCCATGGCATTGGTTGGCGTAGGCATTATCTATATCTTTTTGATTGCTTGAAGTGGTGAGCATTATTACTGGAATCTCTTTGAGGTTTGAATCTGCTTTTATTTGTTTTAAAACCTCATGCCCATTAAAAATAGGGAGGTTTATATCTAACAAAATAAGATCTGGTTTTTTTGCATTGGTAAATTCACCTCTCCTAAATAAAAAATCGATTGCCTCTAAACCATTTTTTGCAATGCTTATTTCTGTTCTTACTTGGTAATCTTCAAAAGCTTCCTTGGTTAGAAAAATATCACCTTCATTGTCTTCTACCAATAAAATGTGCGCAGGTGTTATTCCTTGATCTATCAATTTGTTATTTTTTTGAAATTGTAAAATAAAATATGGAGCCTTCGTCTATCAGGGACTCTAACCAAATTCGCCCTCCTAAAAATTCGACATGTCTTTTGGTAATCGCTAATCCAACTCCGGTTCCGTCGTATTCATCTATGTTGTGTAGTCTTTGAAAAATGATAAATATTTTATCATAAAATTTGCTGTCAATTCCAATGCCATTGTCTTTTATAGAAAACTCCCATTCTTTTTCATGTTCTACTGCGTTTATCTCCACAATTGGTTCGGTGCTTTCTTTTGAGTATTTAAGTGCATTGTCAAGTAAGCAATGAAATATCTGTGTAACTGCAACTTTATAAGTTAGTATTGTTGGCAAATTGCAAGATATCACTTCTGCATTTTTTTCTAAAATTAGTTTCCCCCGTAAAAATTTATATTCTGTTATTACAGCGTTTAAATCTACTTCTACTTCTACTTCTGTTGCTTTATTTGATTTTGAATAATCCAATAAATCTAAAATGATCTGTTTCATTTTTTTTGCAGCTTCTGTTGCAAAATGAATATACTTATGCGCCTTATCGTCCAGCTGTCCTCCATATTTTTGTCCTAACAAAGCCATAAAGCTCGAGATCATTCTTAGCGGTTCCTGTAAATCGTGCGAAGCAACAAAGGCAAATTGTTCTAATTCTTCATTGGTTCTTTCAAGCTCAAAAGAATGTTTCTGCAAAGACTCGTTTAAATTATTTAATTGAAGCGTCATTTGTTTTTGCTGAGATATATCTTGAAAACTACCATAAATTTTTGTGCGCCTGTTATTCGCCATTTCGCTTTTGCCAATCCAACGAATCCATTGCTCGTTACCCGCAACAAGTTGCAGTTCTTCATCAAAAGCAACACCATCATTAATTAATTTTGTTAACGAATGTTTTATTTGTTGTTTGCTTTCTTCACAAAAAAGTTCTGCTCCGCCCGTTAGGGTAGGGTTGTATTTTGTGTTAACGCCCAATATTTTTTTAACCATAGGAGCCCAATACATACTGTCCCCGTTTTGGTTTATCATGTCAAATTCCCAACTTCCTATTTTCGCTATTTCAGTAGTTTGTAACAACAATGCTTCATTTTTTACTTCTTCAGTTATATCGAGTATAATTGAGTTGTAAAGAATGGTGCCATCTGCTAAAAAAATAGGGGTTCCGTTTCCTAAATGTGTTCGTAACTCTCCTGTTGGCAAAATATATTTAAAACGACAAGTCCATCTGGTTTTGGTTTGGCACGACTTAAGAATACTAGCCTTCACTTCTTCAAAGTCGCCAGCTGCTTTAATTTGATCCCATACCAATTGGTTATTTTCCATTATCTCCTTTGTGGTAAATCCCCATATTTGCAATACCTCCCCTGATAAATATTTTAAGGAATCGGTTCCGTCTGTATGAATTAAATATTGGTACACAATACCAGGAAGATTTGCTGCCAGAGAGAGAAGAGGGTTTTCTGATTCTTTCAGTGAATTGATGTCTTGAAA
>JBKJLB010000045.1:0-3165 GCA_046597075.1 Pelobium sp. | reverse complement strand
GCAATTTTTATAGAATCTATCGAGGAAGAACCAAATGCTTTCAAAAATAAATCTGGATAATAATTCAATCCTTTTACTTTTGTCTCTTACTCATTTAAAGTTAAACCCATTTCTATGTGGTTTTGAATCGGCTGTAAAACCTGAGCTTCTAAAGATGGTGCTCTTTCATCCCAAAACATTCTACCGTTTTGGTAAAACCTTAAGTTCAACAATGACATGGAGTTTCTACTTGTTTTACCTCCACTAAATCCACTACTCAATACTTCGCTATCATCAAAAGAAAGTTCTGGTTTATGACAACTGGCACAACTAATCGTATTATTTTGACTCAAATGTTTATCATAAAACAAAACTCTACCTAAAGTAGCGCCTTCATCTGTTAACCGATTATTTGCAGGTGTATTATCTGTTGTAGCTAATGCAGTAGCAACATGACTTGGGTAAGTAATATTATAAATATAAGGTGTAGTTGGTAAATTGAGTATTGTTGAGGCGATATTTGAAGCTGAATTATCCTTAGTACAAAACTGAAATAAACAAACAATACAAATGATTGCGCTTAGAATTTTTAATTTTTTCATACTCAATTAGCTTTAGTTACTTATAACATTTGGTGTAGAACAAATAAAAAAACGTTTAACCAAAATTTATTTTATTGCTTTTAAACATAACCGATTAAAAGTGTGTTCAACCCTAAAATTATTTTTAAATATTTTATTAATACGGAAAGAATGCTATTTAACTAATTGATTAAAAATATTTTATAAGGTTTAATCTACGTTTTTACTTAAGCCTGGGTTGACTTTAGAATATTGCAAAATGATGCTTCTGGCTTCGTTTATCCAGCGAAAATAAAAGCGAACCTCCTTCTCTTAACGGTGTATCATAACAAGTGACTTTTACAGTTCTCAAACTCATTATTTAGTATTCAAAAGTGAAAAATAGTTGTCTTGCTTTATAAAAACAATCTTGATTTGATTTAGTCTTTCGTCAGTCAACAAGAGAGATTGAAAAAAAAGTTATTTAATATCAGAATATAACTTAAAAATAAAACCCACCACAAAAATTTTTAAGAAACAAAAAAAACCGATTAAGCTTATCGCCAAATCGGTTTTGTTTATTGATTTTATATTTTATTTACCAATTTTCAACAACTCAATCTCAAAAATCAAAGTACTATACGGAGGGATGTCCTGACCAGCACCTCTCTCTCCATAACCTAATTGATAAGGAATATAAAAACGGTATTTTGAACCTACGGGCATTAATTGAACGCCTTCTGTCCATCCGGGGATTACTCCATTTAATGCTAATGTTAAAGGTTCATTTCTATCGTAAGAACTATCAAATTGCTTTCCATCAATTAAAGTTCCTTTGTAGTGTACGGTTACATCGTCTGTGGCTTTTGGTTTTGGGCCAGTACCTTCAGTAATAATCTCATATTGTAAGCCACTTGGTAAAGTGATTACTTTTGAATTCTTTTTATTCTCTTCCAAAAACCTTTTTCCTTCTGTTTGACCAGATTCAAATTTAGCGTTTCTGGTTTTTTGTAAAAAATTATTAATTGCAGGTCCACATTCTTCATCAGAAATGGTGAAAGGCTTACTACTAAATACTTCGTCCATTGCTTTGCTTAATAGTGCATAATTTAATGATGTCACTCCATCTGATTTTAATCCCTGAGCTATTTTTAATCCAAATGCATAACTGGCAGAGTCCAATGCAGTCATTTTAACTGGTGCGGCTGGCGCTGTTGTGGCCTTGGTTTTATTTTTTGAAGCTTGCGCAAATACAGATAAAGTTGCGACTGCAATTCCTAAAGTTAAAATGGTCTTTTTAATCATGATTTTAAATAAATTGCGGTGAAGATAAAAATAAGAAACGAATTGAATGTCCAAAAATGATTTAGGTTTGATTTTTTATAATTACTAATATAATTAGCAAGTAATTTGTTTAGATTTGAGCAATGAAAGAACAGTATGCCATTGTAGATATTGAAACCACTGGTGGTCATGCAAATGCACACGGTATTACTGAAATAGCTATTTTTATTCATGATGGAGAGCAAATCATTGATCAGTATCAGACTTTGGTTAATCCTTTTCAAGAGATTCCAATTTTTATTCAAGGTTTAACGGGCATTACAGATGAAATGGTATCAAAGGCACCAGCTTTTTCTGAGGTAGCCGAAACTATATTTAAATTATTAGAAAACAGGATATTTATTGCTCACAATGTAAATTTCGATTTTTCTTTTGTTCATCATCATTTAAAAAAGGAGGGTTATCATTTACAAAATAAGAAACTTTGTACAGTTCGATTAGCTCGAAAAGTTTTCCCCGGATTACCCTCTTACAGTCTTGGTAAACTTTGTAGAAGTTTAGGTATAACCACTCAAAACAGACACAGGGCTGCAGGTGACGCCTTTGCAACGACCACTCTTTTTAAAATGATGTTAGATGCAGATGAGCATCTATATATTGTGGAAGCGTTAAAACAAAAGACCAAAGAAGCCGCTTTACCTTCTTTTATTAACCGGGCCGAGATTGAAAATATCCCGAGACAGCCTGGAGTTTATTATTTCAAGAATAAAAAAGACAAAATAATTTATGTGGGTAAAGCAAAAAATCTGCATCAGCGCATTTTAAGTCATTTTTCTAATAATAGTCCGCGAAAGCAAAAGCAAGAATTTTTAAGAGAGATCAGAAAAATTTCACATCAGGTTTGCGGTACAGAATTGCAAGCTTTGATTTTAGAAAATGTGGAAATTAAGAGATTATGGCCCTCACAAAACAAAGCAGCAAAATCTCAGGAATTTAGCTACGGTTTATATGTTTATGAAGATCAGAGAGGATACATACGTTTAGGAGTGGGGAAGAAGATGAAAAATTTTAAGCCTTTTTGTATGTTCGATTCTTTGCTTTCAGGTATTAATCAGCTAAATGCTTTATGTGTGGAATTTAACCTCTGTACTAAGCTTTGTAATTTGCAAAAAGCAAAAAAATCTTGTTTAGGAGTAGATGAAGGTATATGTTTAGGTGCTTGTGATCAAATGGAAAGTGCTGATGATTATAATTTAAGAGTAAACGAAATGCTTGAAAGTTTATCGGCAGAAAAGATTTCTTATGTGATTATAGACAATGGCAGAAATAAATTAGAGCGGAG
>JBKJLB010000318.1:0-2641 GCA_046597075.1 Pelobium sp. | reverse complement strand
TAGGGTTATTCGAGTCCCTTTTCCGGGTTCTGTAGCTATATCAACATTGGCAGAAAGTAACTTTGCTCGCTTTTTCATGTTTCTTAAGCCAGCTCCATCTGTTTTAAGATTCAACTCTTGATTAAAACCTATTCCATTATCTTTAATCATCAACTCGGCATGTTTATCATTATAAGCGATAGCAATGTCAATTTCTTTAGCGCTAGAATGTTTGATTACATTGTTTAAACACTCCTGAAAGATGCGAAATATCAATAAATTATTTTGATCTGGAAAGGAAAATGGAGTGCCAAAAACGCTAAAAGTAGTTTCATACAAGCCTGTTTGCTTAATTCGCTCCATCTCGTATTTAATGGTTTCTACTAAACCAAACTGTTTCAAATGCTCGTAACTTAAGCTTTTAGATAAAGCCCTCACATCTTTAATTACCTGTGTTACTATTTCTTGGCTACCCTCTATCTTCTCCATCAATTCTTCCTTAGAATTTGATGCGTTAGCAGTTAAGTTTAATTTTAAAAAAGATAAAACCTGCCCTATATTATCATGAATTTCTTCGGAGATATAGGCAAATGTCTCTTCCTGAATTTCGATTTGTGTTTGTAATAATTCTTGTTGAAATGCGATTTTCATATTTTGATTTTGTTGATGTAGTGTCGTTTTCTTTTTGATATACAGCAGGAAAAATAGCAGCGAAAAAACTACTATAATCACCAGAATAATACTGGCAATAATGATAGCACCTATTATATCTCCTGAGGCTTTTTCCATTTTAATAAAGCAATTGATATGCAAGCATAAAGAATGATACTTAAACAGCGAGGGACAAAATTGTACAATGATACACCTCCAATATTTAAGTGATGCTCACGAATATAATTGAACAAGGAAAACACAATTGATATCCCCGAATAGAAAATTAAAATACCAGACGCAAACCAAAGACCACTTTTAATTATTGGACTATTTAAATCAACATCATCTAATAAGCATCTATAGAAGTAATATAAAGCTAAAATCACCATCATAATTGATGAAATTAGTAATAAAGGGACACTAAAGCCTTTACTAAGAATTACAAATAAGATATTTAAAACTAAATAGATCAGTGCAAGTACAAAAAATATGTTTTTTAGTTTCTTATTATTAATTAGTTTAAAAAATATAAAGCCATAAAAATAAGTAGTAGTTGGTATCAGTATATTAAAAATCCAATAGGTAGTTGCTCCAAATTTTTGATAAATAATAGTTGAACTCAATTCACAAATAGAGGTTAAGAGCAAAAATGGAATAAACCAAAACATAAAAGTATTTTTAAGCTTTTGGTAGCAAAATAATGCTACCAAAAAAGCTGAAAACTCTAAATAGTAAGTGCTAATCATGGATAAAGAGTTCCTATGTTGAAAGGTTGAATTTCATCACCATTCATTTTTGACAATGCTCGACTTCCATTTTTATATGGCCATAAAAATACGGTCAATCTGTTATTAAATTTCGCACTCTGGTTATTATTATACTCATCTAAATATTTCTTATCATAAACACCAAAACATATTCTGATTTCATCAACTTTAGTTGGATCTAAATTCTGATTTACCCAATCTGTTAGTTCGTTTAGCCTAAATCCAACACTTTGAGTTTCTAACATCTTTTTCATTCTATTGATGTCTTTTTTAATATTAACAATAGTGTCTAACCTGTTAACACATGAATCTGCCGCTGAAGCTCTAACGACTTTATTTATTGATTTTGAAATATCAGAGGACGGGGCAAAATAGTTATCGTAAAAAGCAATCTTCATAGAGTCTTCTGAAGAAATTGACGAAGTAGTATTTGAGGATTTTTGATTACAAGCTGTTAAAGCCAGCCCTACTAAAATGAGGGATAAATAAATGGGTGTTTTAAGTTTCATGATTTTTAAGATTTGATGAACCTAAAAATAACTATTAAAGAAATAAAACTTAACCGTTGATTAACTTTTTTTTAGGGTGTTTTGGCGGTACGAAATTGGGTTTTAAGCCTAGGTTAATTTTTTTATTGTCGAAGTAGCTTTATTCTATCAAAATATAAGGTTATGGAAACTCTTTACGCAGATCAAATCATCACCATCGGGCATCATCCAAACATCAACACTTTACAAGGTAGTTGGAACAAAGTTGAAAATGCAGAACAGTATTTAGCTGGGATGACAAATTTTAAAGAAGCTTACTATAAAACAAAACCAAAAAACACCTTTTGGGATAACCGAGATTTCAATTTTCAGCTAAATGAAGGTTTACAAAGCTGGACAAATTCCTTCTTTTATAACCAGGTAACCAAAGATGGTTTTAATGGTAAAGTGGGTGTTTTAATAGGTGATGAAATATTATCATCCATTAGCATTGATAACTTATTCAATAATGGCAGTTATGAATTAAAACTTCGATTTTTTAAAGATGAGCAAATTGCGCTAGATTGGTTTTCGAAACCATTTTCAAAGTCAGATATACACAATTTACCTGAAATTAGTTTTAAAGAGACCGCTAAAGGAAAAATCCAATGTCTGTTTGAAATGAATAGCGAAGAGTTTCACGATTATTTTTTACTCTTTAAAAAACTCTTTAAAAATCGGAATTTCAGCATTCAAAATGCAGAGAAGTTCTAC
>JBKJLB010000245.1:0-7489 GCA_046597075.1 Pelobium sp. | reverse complement strand
ACTACGAACCAGCTCCAAAAGGAGTTCAAGAAGAGGTAATTGCTAAGGCAAAAGGAAAAGTTAACGCTTAATTAGCCTAAATTTAAAAGTGGAAAGTTTAAAGTACTTTTAACCTTTTACTTTCCACTTTTAACTGTATTAAAAATAAACCCGGTTTCCGTTACAAATAGCTCTAACGGTAAATCATAAAACAAATATAATGAGCCAAAGAATCAGAATTAAATTAAAATCTTACGATTACAACTTGGTAGATAAATCTGCTGAGAAAATCGTGAAAACTGTTAAGCCTACGGGTGCAGTAGTAAGTGGTCCAATTCCTCTTCCAACCGAGAAGAAAATTTACACTGTATTACGTTCTCCACACGTTAACAAAAAAGCTAGAGAGCAATTTCAATTGTGTTCTTACAAAAGATTGTTAGACATCTATAGCGCTTCGGCAAAAACTGTTGATGCTTTAATGAAGTTAGAATTACCTTCAGGTGTTGAAGTTGAAATCAAAGTCTGATAGATTTCAATAAAATTTAAAAGCCCTTTCTGAATTATCAGAAAGGGCTTTTTTTATGGGATAAAATTCAAATGAGAAAATATTGCGTAGAATTCTTATTCCTAAAAAATATGACTAAATTTGTCAGGTATTATTTAGTCATATAATCATGAAAGATAAAATTAAAGAGGCTAGGGTTATTAAAAATCTTAAAATAAGGGAGGTTGCGGAAGCTTTAAAAGTAGATGCTTCTTTAATCAGCAAGTTCGAAAGCGGGAGTAGAAAACCAACTAGAGAGCAGGTGATTAAAATTGCTCATTTATTAGAATTAGATGCGCATGATTTACTCATAGATTGGTTAAGTAGTCAAATTGTAGATAACATTGGTTACGGTAATTTTGCATTAGAAGTGCTATCACTAGCAGAGGATAAGGTAAAATATTATAAAAAGCATGAAATTCAGGTACAGAATAATTTAGAAGAAATTTTAAATAAAATTGATGATTTGAAGGCTAAATTAAATGAATTTAGAAATTTAGATAGTTATAGAATTGGTCAAGCTTTAGAATTAGAATATACTTTTGAAAGTAACAGAATTGAAGGTAATACACTTACTTTAAGGGAAACTGATTTGGTAGTTAACCAAGGAATTACAATTTCTGGTAAAAGTATGCGTGAACATTTAGAAGCTATCAATCACAAAGAAGCTATAAATTATTTAAAGGAATTGATTCACAAAGAAGCTGATTTTTCTGAAAGAGATTTGTTATTGCTACATACATTGATATTGAAGGGAATTGACACTAAATATGCGGGTAATTACCGGGATGTGCAGGTAATGATTAATGGTAGTAGGCATTTACCTCCTCAGCCTTTCATTATTAAAAAGCAAATGGAAGACCTATTTTTTTGGTACCAGGCTTATAAAAACCAATTGCATCCAGTTGTTTTAGCAGCAGAGTTAAGCGAAAGATTAGTTACTATTCACCCTTTTATTGATGGTAACGGCAGAACCTCAAGATTAATTATGAATTTAATTCTCTTAAAAAACGGTTATGTGATTGCTAACATTAAAGGAGATGCAGAAAACAGATTAAAATATTATCAAGCATTAGAAAATGCACAAGTGGAAGGTAAAAAGGAGGATTTTCATTTGTTTATTGCAAACGAAGAATTGGATGCTCTTAATAGGTATTGTACTATTTTAGGGATTTAAATATTTTGGGATTGGAGGTCCATTTTATGAACTATCTTTTTTAACTTTCATTAAAGATGCTTTAATTAAAATTGCTGAACCATTTTTTAATTATTAAAAGTAGTAATGGATTTCTAATTAGCTAACATTATAAGTTTTTTATAAGAGATTAAATTACTTCAGTGGAAAAGGTGAAGTGAAAATCACAATCTAATTATTCTACCTAAAATTTTATCTTAGCCACCATGAAAATCGGAATCATCGGATTAGGAGATATGGGTAAATTATACGCCCGAACTTTTGCAAATGCAGGACTTAACGTTGTTGGCTGTGATATGCCCGAACGTAGATTAGCTTTACAAAAGGAATTGTCTCCATTTGGTATCGAGGTGTTAAACGATTCGAAAGAAGTTTCTCACATTGCTGATTTCATATTTTATGCAGTTGAAGCAGAGAAAATTGATGATGTGGTTGCACAAACGGCTTATGCTACTAAAGCTGGAGCAATAGTTACTGGGATGACATCCGTAAAAACACCAGAAGTCGCTGCTTTTGAAAAACATCTTCCAGCAGATTGTGAGATCATCTTAACTCATGCTTTGCATGGTCCAGGCTTCGAAACCAAAGGACAGAAACTGATTGTCGCTCCTCATCGCATCAGCAAAGAAAATTACCAAAAAGCATTAAGGATTTTAGAAATGCTAGAATCCGAAATCATAGAATTGGAAGATTATCACCAGCATGATCAGATTATGGCGGATACCCAAGCAGTAACACACATGGGTTTTGAAAGTATGGGAACTGCATGGAAAAATGCAGGCACCTATCCTTGGGAAAGCGGTGCCTATGTTTCGGGTATAGACAATGTTAAAATTTTAACTACGCTAAGAATCTTTAGCTACAAAGCTCATATTTACGCTGGCTTGGCTATTTTGAATCCTTACGCTTCTAAACAAATTGAAGCTTATGCCCAGTCCGAATCAGCTTTATTCAAAATGATGATTCAGGAAGACGAAGTAAATTTTAGAGAGCGAATTTATAAAGCCAGAGACTTTGTTTTCCATGGACAACATAATCTAATTTTATTTGATGATGCTATTATGAAAGAGTTTAGTGTGGGAGATAATAGTGCCTTGGCAAAATCCAACTCACATTTAAGCTTATTGGCTATGGTTGATGCTTGGTATCAACTCCAAATAAATCCTTATGATAACCTCATTGGGCAAACGCCGCCTTTTAAGCTGCGTTTAGGAATTGTCGAATATCTTTTTAAAAACGATGAGCTTTTGGAAGAAACAATTCAAACTGCTTTATATGATAAAAGCATCAGAGGAGATGATTTAGAATTCCATACAGCCGTAAGAGAATGGGCATCCATTATTAAATACAAAGATATGGAAGGGTATAAAGCGCACTTTAAAGCAGCGAAAGATTTTTTCGAACCTTTATTAGAAAAAGGCAGACAACAAAGTGCGCTTTTAATCAAACGGTTGAGCTGATTTTTGGATTTAATTAGCCAATTTGATTTTAATTTCTAAAAATAAAGTAAACAACAAAAAGAATAACTAACAATATAGGAATAATCCATTTCATGGCTTGTCCTCCTCCTTCTTCATTCTTTTCTACAATGGCTTCTACAGGTGCAGCAGGATTTTCTTGATGATGAGGGTAATCTTCTTCTACACCTTCTGGCGATTTATTTTTTAATGATTCTTTTTCTAAACTATTCATATTATTTTAACAGCAAAATCTTAGCCACATGTTTTAATTTTTTTAATTAATGAATTATGTCCATTTCCTTTGGAAAGTAGGCAACGATGATTTTTGTATATTTCAGAATAAATATTGATAAATTGTTGAGAAAAGTTAACAAGACTTCTCGTATTTAAACTCTCATTAATTTGTGTTTCATAATAAGAGCTAGGTACACTTCTTTTATAAAATGTTAGTTATTGGGTTTTTTATAAGATTAGACATTGTTTTTTCCAGCATAGTATATATAAAATAAAAGCAGCTTAATAAAAGCTGCTTTTATTGGTTCCAAAACTAATACTTTGTTCCTAGGTTTAATTTTCAGACTCTTTGTCTTTATTGACCTAGTTTTTAACTTTTATCGTATCGTCAGTGACTTTTGTTTTTTGATCTCCAGATTTAATTTTCATTTCTGTTCCGTCAATCTTAACTTTAGAAGAATCCGATTTGATTTTAATTTCATCTCCATCAATTTTAATTTTCATGTCGTCCAATTTGTACTTGCCATCTCCAAGGTTAATTAACATATTATTTACCCTTAATCCATTTTGATAAATAGTATCTAAAGTGATTGGATTGTAATAGAATTCAATTGGGATTTGAGTAATGCTATCGATTGCAACTCCAGTCATTGGATCTGCTATGACATAGACTTTTTGTCCTGTACTTAAATTAACATACTCACCAGCTTGGACAGTTGGTTTTTCAACTATCATCATTCCGTCTTCTGATCCATTCATTGTAGAATCAGATTCCTCTGAAGTATTTTTAGCATTATTACAAGCAGCAAATATGCTTGCTATTATCACTAAGCTTAATATTGATTTTTTCATGATATAAATATTTTTAGTTATTATATTTTACTTTTTTTTCTCCGTCTTCAATTTTAATTTTTTTGTCATCAGTTTTAATTTTGATATCATCGCCATCAACTTTTATCTTTACTTCATCAGACTTAGCTTTAAATTCTTCGCCATCAGATTTAATTTTAGCATCATCTAGTAAGTAAGTTCCTTCTGAAGTTTTTATTAATGCGTTATTCACAACCATTCCTGTTTTGCCGTAAATAGTGTCTTTCGTATCAAGATTTACATAAAAGTCGACTGGTTCGTTTGTTATGCTATCTATTGCATATCCAGTCGTTGGATCTTTTACAATCGTTACCTTTTCTCCGGTTTCAAGGTTTTCATATTTCGCTGCATTTTTATTGCATGCCACAACAAGCACAATCGGGGTAATTATTAGTGCTGTTTTAAACAAGATTTTTAACATCTTCATAATTTTTAATTTTTATTTTACAAGGTAGTTGCAATAAGTAGACCATAAGCCTTTTATATTAATTAAATATCTCTAAAGGTAAATTATTCATTTTTATAATTGTATTAGAAAAGAAACACTTTCCATTTTTCAAACCATGTAAAGCCGTAATAATCTCACATATTTTGTGTTCTAAATAATAAACAGAGATACTTTTTTAATCGGAATTCACTTTATATAAAAAAATATAAAAAATAAGTTCATAAGTGTTTGATAATTAATAAGACTTTCCTATCTTTGCCGTCCCTTTTAGGGATATTATATCCACCTTGAACGAAGCCCTACTGCTTCGATGGGTGTTAATTAAAATAAGAAATGTCAGGAATAATTGGAAAAAAAGTAGGAATGACCAGCATATTCGACGCAGAGGGTAAAAATATACCATGTACTGTGATTGAAGCTGGACCTTGTGTTGTTACACAGGTTAAAACCATCGAAAATGATGGCTACGCTGCTGTGCAGTTAGCTTACGATGAGAAAAAAGAAAAAAACACTACTTCTTCTTTAAAAGGTCATTTTGCGAAAGCTGGTTCTACTCCTAAGCGTAAAGTTGTACAATTTAAGTATTTCACAGAAGACAAGACTTTAGGAGATACAGTAGATGTTAATCTTTTTGTAGAAGGAGACTACGTAGACGTAGTGGGTACTTCTAAAGGTAAAGGTTTTCAAGGTGTTGTAAAACGCCACGGATTTAGCGGTGTGGGTATGCAAACTCACGGTCAGCACAACCGTCTAAGAGCTCCAGGTTCATTAGGTGCATCTTCTTATCCTTCAAGAGTATTTAAAGGAATGAGAATGGCAGGTAGAACTGGTGGTGATAGAGTGAAAATTCAGAATCTACAAATCGTTAAAGTTTTTGCTGAGCAAAATTTATTGGTAGTAAGCGGATCTATTCCGGGCGCTAAAGGTTCGTACGTATTAATCGAGAAGTAAGATGGAAGTTAAAGTATTAAACGTCTCAGGTAAAGAAACAGGTGCCAAGGTGCAGCTTTCTGAGGATATCTTCGGTATCGAACCAAATGATCATGCTATTTACTTAGATGTAAAACAGTTTTTAGCTAATCAACGTCAAGGAACTCATAAGTCTAAACAACGTAATGAGATTGCAGGTTCTACCCGTAAGTTATACAAACAAAAAGGAACAGGTGGAGCAAGAGCAGGAAGTATCAAATCTCCATTATTTAATGGCGGTGGTAGAATCTTCGGTCCTCAGCCTCGCGATTATAGCTTCAAGTTAAATAAGAAACTTAAAGCATTAGCTCGTAAATCAGCATTAGCATATAAAGCTAAAGACAATAGTGTAATAGTTTTAGAAGATTTCAATTTCGAAACATCAAAAACTAAAAACTTTACAAGCCTTTTAGGGGCATTAAACTTTTCAGGAGAAAGAACCTTAATAGTTCTTGCTTCAGCAAATGATAATGTTTACTTATCAAGTAGAAACATACAAGGTACAAAAGTAATCACCGCTGATCAGTTAAATACATATGATGTATTAAATGCTGGAAAATTAGTATTAACTACCGGTTCGGTAAAAACATTGGAGGAGGCATTAGCCAAGTAATATGGAAATCTTAAAAAAACCTGTATTAACAGAAAAAGCCACTATGTTAACTGAGAAATTGAACCGTTATACGTTTCAGTGTGATCATAGAGCAAACAAATTACAAATCAAATCTGCAGTAGAAGCTATGTATAGTGTAACTGTAGCGTCAGTAAATACATCAGTTGTTGTTGGAAAAATGAAAACAAGATCAACTAAAGCTGGCATGGTTTCAGGTAGAGCTGCAAAACTTAAAAAAGCAGTTATTACCTTAAAGGAAGGTGAAGTTATTGACTTTTATAGCAATATTTAATTGAATTATGGGCTTAAGAAAATTTAAACCAGTAACGCCAGGAACACGTTTCAGAGTGGGTAGCGATTTCACTGAAATCACTACAAGCACTCCAGAAAAGTCTCTTACTGTAAAAAGCAGTAAGTCGGGTGGTCGTAACAATACTGGTAAAATGACTATGCGTTATATCGGTGGGGGTCACAAGCAATTGTACCGATTAATAGATTTTAAACGCGACAAAAAAGATATCCCCGCAACAGTAGCAACTATAGAATACGATCCAAATCGTACTGCCCGTATTGCACTGTTACATTATGCTGATGGTGAGAAAAGATACATAATTGCGCCAGAAGGTCTGCAAGTTGGATCAAAAGTAATCGCAGGTGACACTGTTGTTCCAGAAGTTGGAAACAATATAAAGTTAGCTAATATTCCTCTTGGATCAATAATTCATAATATTGAATTAAGTCCAGGTAGAGGCGCACAAATTGCAAGAAGTGCTGGTGCTTATGCTCAATTAGCAGCAAGAGACGGTAAGTATGCAACTGTGAAGATGCCTTCAGGTGAAACACGTATGATTCTGGTGACTTGTACTGCTACAATTGGTACGGTTTCAAACTCAGAACATGCTAATGAGGTTTTAGGTAAAGCTGGAAGAAAACGTTGGTTAGGAAGAAGACCAAGAGTAAGAGGTGTTGCGATGAACCCAGTAGATCACCCAATGGGTGGTGGTGAGGGTAGATCATCAGGTGGTCACCCACGTTCAAGAAAAGGCTTATTGTCTAAAGGTTTCAAAACCCGTGATAAGAAGAAATACTCAAATCGTTTCATCATAGCTAGGAGGAAGAAATAATGGCTCGTTCGATAAAAAAAGGACCTTATATAGATCACAACGTAGAGAAGAAA
>JBKJLB010000037.1:0-2730 GCA_046597075.1 Pelobium sp. | reverse complement strand
GTATAAAGTACCCGCTGCAGTTTTTATTTTATGTTCTGGTTTTGCATCTAAATATTCGTAACCCATTCCAGTTGGGGCACTTAAAGCATTCCTTGTTTCAAATTTTCCTGATTCTTTATTGATTTTAGTGATAAAGAAAGTTGGCCAGATGCGATGAATATCCTGGTCTATATAAGAACCATCCGTAGAAGCAAAATACTTTTGCTCATTAACCAAAAACATAATGGAATTCACATAATCTGCTCCGCCTTTCATGGCTGCGTCATTTACAGATAATAAAAGATCTACCTTTTCCTTTACCGGAACTTCAAAAGCATTTTTTTCGATGGGTGCTTTCCAGCTGACTTCGCCATAACCTTTTTGAGGGGCTAGTTGTACGGGTTCGATTAATAATCTGGAATTTTCTTTGGCTATTGATACTGCTAATTGAGCAGCTTTTGCGATGCTATCGTTATCCATTTTATCGGTTGCAGCAAAACCCCAACTTCCGTTAGCAATTACCCTAATACCTACGCCGTAAGATTCTGTATTCACAATATTCTGTACCTTATCTTCTCGGGTAACTACAAATTGGTTCAAATACCTACCAATACGAACATCGGTATAGGTCGCTCCTTTAGATTTAGCGGCATTTAAAGCTACATCAGCAATGATTTTCTTGATTGCTGGATCTACATATTCTAAAGCCGCTTCTGTGGAGATTTCATTTCCCCATACCGGTATCGCGGGCATCATTGCTGCTGCAGCTCCAACTCCGGTTAAATAAATAAAGTTTCTACGTTTCAAAATGATTTGGTTTTGAGGGTTTTACTCCTAAAAATAATTAATTCATTTTGATAAAAAGAATTTTAAAGAGATTAAAATATAATATGAGTTAAAATGCTGAGAAAAATAGATTTTATGGGTTAAGCAGTTAAGTCGTTAACGATTGAAACGGCATCCTTTTTTGTATGCACTTCGACTCCGATCTAGGTGACAAAAAAGATACAGTCCCGATATTTCGGAATTAAAACGCCCAAGAAATACTAGCCTAACTTCCTCCCCGTATTAATCACATTTACGCCATTAAATCGAGTTGTAGCCGAACCATGAGAAACTGCACTCACCTGACTAGGCTGGCCTTTACCATCGCGGAAAGTTCCTCCTAAACGGTAATCATTTTCATCACAACTTTGCACACATGAGTTCCAAAATTCTTGTGTATTGGCTTGATAAGCAGCATCTTTAAACATACCTACAATTTCGCCATCCTTAATTTCATAAGCTAATTGTGCACTAAACTGAAAGTTATACCGCTGTTGATCAATAGAATAAGAATTTCTACCAAACATATAAATACCTCTCTTTACTCCTTTTACCATTTGAGCAGCACTCATTGGTTTTTTACCTGCCTCTAAAGAAATATTCGGCATTCTTTGAAACTGAACACTATCCCAACTATCTGCATAGCAACAACCTTGCGAAGCTTTTAAACCTAAAATATGTGCTTGGTCTCTAATGGTTTGGTAGTTGACCAAAATACCATCCTTAATGATATCCCATTCACCACATTTAACCCCTTCATCATCATGACCTACAGCCCCTAAAGAGCCTGGTTGTAATTTATCAGCCAAAATATTAACTGCTTTACTTCCAAAATTAAATTTCTTGGTTTCCCATTTATCTAAAGTGAGGAAGCTGGTACCTGCATAGTTGGCCTCGTAACCTAAAACGCGATCTAATTCTGTTGGATGCCCTACCGACTCGTGAATGGTTAAGAAAAGATGCGACGGGTCTAAAACCAGGTCGTATTTCCCAGGTCCTACTGGTTTTGCTTTTAGTTTTTCTGCTACATGTTGGGTTGCTTCTTTTACATCCTCTAAAATATCATATCGGTTTTTGTAGAGCGTAACAGGACCACCTTTAATTTTCTCTTCTTCTTTAGGAATCAAATATTCGTAACCTAAACCCATTGGCGCACTTAAAGCATCTCTAGTTTCAAACTTACCCGCCTGAGCATCAACTTTTGTTACCGTAAAAGTTGGCCAAATCCGATGAATATCTTGGTCGATATAAGAACCATCTGTAGAGGCAAAATATTTCTGTTCGTTCACCACAAAAATATTAGAATTTACAAATTTAGCACCCGCACTCATGGCGGCAGCATTTACGGTCATCAGTAAATCAACTTTTTCTTTTATGGGTACTTCAAAAGCATTTTTTTCGAAAGGTGTTTTCCAGCTTACTTCACCATAGCCTTTTTGAGGTGCTAGCTGTATAGGTTCTGTCTGCAATTTAGAATTTCCTTTTGCAATAGCTACAGCCAAACCAGCTGCTTTAGCAATGCTAGCATCATCTAAAATATTAGTAGCAGCAAATCCCCAACTTCCATTGGCAATAACACGGATACCCATTCCGTAAGATTCGGTATTGGCAATATTTTGAACCCGAGTTTCTCTTGTTGCAACAACTTGGTTGAGGTATCGGCCAATTCTTACATCGGCATAAGTTGCACCTAAAGATTTAGCAGCGTTAAGTGCAACATCTGCCATTCTCTTTTTAAAAGCAGCATCTACTGGGTTTAAAGCATCTTCTACAGAAATAGAATTCCCGAATAGTGCATTTGGCATTAGTGCAGCACCAGCGCCAACTCCGGTTAGGTATAAAAAATCTCTTCTACGCATTTTTATAATTTAAGAATTACCTTTAAATCTATAATTATTATGATAGGTGCGTTAACGATAGCAGTGC
>JBKJLB010000030.1:0-8495 GCA_046597075.1 Pelobium sp. | reverse complement strand
CTACAGAATTAATCTCTGCCGATACTAAAAAAGAAGACTTAAAAGGAAAGATGGTGATTTGTCCGCCATCTGCAATTGGCACACCTTGGATGCGGAAGATGAATCCTTTTAGTTTTGGCTATTGCTCAGGTTGGATGGCGATTCGTGGAGCAAAAAAAAGAAGAGCAGCCGATAGAGGTTTTGTTTTATCAGATCATGCCGATTGGGATGGATTGATATCTGCCATTAAAGCCACTGAATGTGAAACGGTTTACCTCACTCATGGTTTTACTGCCAGCTTTAGCAGATATTTAAGCGAAATTGGTTACGATGCCAGGGAAGCCAAAACGCTTTATGGTAACGAGGAAGAAAATGAAACCGAGGAAGTAAAGGGAGAAAATTTATGAAAGCTTTTGCCCAACTTTTTCTTTCTTTAGATGAAACCAACAAAACCAATGAAAAGGTAAAGGTGATTAAAGATTATTTGCTTTCTGTTTCTGATGCCGATAAGATTCAAATGCTGGCTTTGTTTACTGGAAGGAAACCTAAAAGACCAATCAACTCTACTCAACTAAAAGAATGGGCTTTAGAATTGAGCCAGATCCCCGATTGGCTTTTCAGAGAAAGCTATGACGTAGTTGGTGATTTAGCCGAAACACTGTCGCTACTTTTGCCAGAATCAGCAGCTTCTGAAAATAAAAGTTTATCTAATTGGATTCAGGAAATTAACGAAATCAGAAAACTAAACGACGAAGAAAAAAAATCGTGGTTATTGAGTTCGTTAAATAAAATGACAAGACAGGAGATGTTCGTCTTCTTCAAATTACTTACTGGTGGATTTAGAGTGGGTGTTTCTCAGAATTTAGTGGTTAAAGCATTATCAGAAATAGCAGATTTAGATACCGCCACCATAACTCACCGAATTATGGGGAATTGGGAACCTACCACTTTTTCTTATCAGGATTTGATTGGGGAGGAAGATGGAACTTCAGACATTTCACGCCCTTCTCCATTCTTCTTGGCTCACCCCATTCAAGAAACTTCAGAAAAACATAAAAGTGCAGAAGAATTAGAAACCGAATTAGGCAAAGCCGAGGATTGGCAAGCAGAATTTAAATGGGATGGCATTAGAGCGCAACTCATTAAAAGAAATAATGAAATTTTTATATGGAGCCGTGGTGAAGAATTAGCCACTGATAAATTCCCAGAATTGCATCCCTTTATGATGGATTTACCAAACGGAACAGTATTAGACGGCGAAATTTTAGCTTTTAAAGATGACCAACCTTTACCATTTAATATCCTACAAACCCGTATTGGCAGAAAAACGATTTCTAAAAAATTATTACAGGATAATCCAGTTGCGTTTATTGTTTATGACGTGATGGAATTTTCTGAAGAAGATATTAGAAGCAAGAATCAAGAAGCAAGACGAAAGATTTTAGAGCAAATACAAAGCACTTCTTCCCATCAAGAAATATTTAGGATTTCAGAAATTATAAAGACCAACGACTGGAATTTTTTAGCACAGGAACGCGAACGTTCTAGAGAATTAATGGCCGAAGGGTTGATGTTGAAACGTAAATCGGCAACTTACCAAGTAGGCCGAAAACGCGGCGATTGGTGGAAATGGAAAGTTGATCCACTTTCGGTGGATGCTGTAATGATTTATGCTCAAAAAGGCCATGGACGCAGAGCTGATTTATACACAGATTACACTTTTGCTGTTTGGGATGGCGACAAACTAGTCCCCATCGCCAAAGCTTATTCTGGTTTAACCGATAAAGAAATTCGTCAGGTTGATAATTTTGTGAAGCGAAACACTTTAGAAAAATTCGGGCCTGTGAGAACGGTAAAAGCCGAGTTGGTTTTCGAAATTGGTTTTGAAGGAATTAACCGTTCTACCCGACATAAATCAGGCGTAGCCTTACGGTTTCCACGTATTTTACGTTGGCGAATCGATAAGAAAAAAGAAGAAGCCGATACTTTGGAGAGTTTGATGATGTTGTTGGGAAATGAAAACTAAAGGCGAACAAATCATTCAAAGCTGGTATAAAACCAAAAAATGGAAGCAATTTGCTTTTCAGCAGGAGATGATGGAAAGTTTTCTTTTAGGTCAATCTGGATTATTGAATGCGCCTACAGGTAGTGGAAAAACCTTCGCTATGTTTTTGCCATTTCTGGCAGATTATATCAATCGATACCCAGAAGATTATCAGCAAAGAAAAAATAACGGACTACAACTCTTATGGATTACACCATTAAGAGCATTGACCAATGACATCCAAAAAGCAATGCAATCCGTAGTGGATGATTTAGACATCCCTTGGAAAATTGGAGCAAGAACGGGGGATACTTCCACTGCAGACAAACAAGCCATTAAACGTAAACCACCGGAAGTTTTACTCACCACGCCAGAAAGTTTACACCTGATGTTAGCTCAAAAAGAATACCCCAAAACCTTCGAAAAATTACAAGTTGTAGTGATAGACGAATGGCATGAATTATTAGGAACCAAACGTGGTGTTCAGGTAGAGTTGGGGTTATCTCGTTTAAAAAGCTTAAAAAGTCGGGAGTCGGGAGACCGAAGTCCGAAGACTGAAAATATAGATTTAAAATTAAGCTCAAAAGTTTTAGCTACACAAGCTTCCGTCTTCAGACCTCCGACCTCCGACTTAAGAATCTGGGGCATCAGCGCTACCATCGGGAATTTAGAAGAGGCTATTCAGGTTTTGTTAGGGCCAAATTATCCAGAAGAAAAAACTAGAATGATGAAGGCTAAAATTGCCAAAAAACTAGATATCCAATCCATCATTCCAGAAAATGTAGAGAAATATAGCTGGGCTGGCCATATTGGTTTAATGCTCTTGCCTGAGGTAATGCAAATTGTGGCAGACAGCAAAACCACTTTAATTTTTACCAATACCAGGGCACAATCAGAGATTTGGTATCATGCCATTTTAGATAATTACCCCGAATATGCTGGCGTAATTGCCATGCATCATGGTTCTTTAGATAACGAATTACGAAGTTGGGTAGAACAAGCTTTACACGCTGCTATTTTGAAGGTGGTTGTTTGCACTTCGAGTTTAGATTTAGGCGTAGATTTTCGCCCCGTTGATACGGTGATTCAAATAGGTAGCCCAAAAGGTGTAGCCCGCTTTATGCAGCGAGCAGGTAGAAGTGGGCATTCACCTGGCGCAACTTCTAAAGCCTATTTTGTCCCTACGCATTCCTTAGAATTGCTAGAAGGCGCTGCTTTAAAATATGGGATAAAAAATGAAATTTTTGAAAGTCGTGACCCTATTTTGTTGGCTTTTGATGTGTTAATCCAGTATTTGGTGACTTTGGCTGTTTCTGATGGTTTTAAAGCCGAAGAAACCTACAAAGAAATCATCAGCACTTTTGCTTATGCCGATTTATCTCGTAAAGAGTTCCATGAACTACTGGAATTCATTACCCGTGGAGGAAAATCTTTAAGTGCTTATGACGAGTTTTTAAAAGTCGAAATTGAAGATGGTTTATTTAAAGTAAACGACAAGCGAGTAGCCATGCGGCATCGCTTAAGCATGGGTACCATTACTGGTGATGTAAACATTCGAGTGAAATTTCAAAGTGGTGGAAGTTTAGGTTCTGTGGAGGAAAGTTTTATTTCGAAGCTAAAAGCTGGCGATACTTTTTGGTTTGCAGGCAGAAGTTTAGAGTTTATCCAACTGAAAGAAATGACTGCTTATGTGAAAATAAGTAAAAAGAAAAAAGGACAAATTGCTAGCTGGAATGGCAGCCGAATGCCTTTATCTTCTCAACTATCCGCTGTTTTTAGAGAAAAACTAGATGAAGTTTCCATGGGATTAGAAGAAGACGAGGAAATAGTGGCTTTACGGCCGTTATTCGAAAGGCAAATGCAACAATCTCACCTCCCAAATAAGTTCGAATTTTTGATTGAAAAAGTAGAAACCCGAGACGGTTTTCATTATTTCTTCTATCCGTTTGAAGGAAGATTGGTACATGAAGGTTTGGCCTCTCTTTTTGCTTTTAGATTGACTAAATTAAAAAGTGCAACTTTCTCTATTGCCATGAATGATTATGGTTTTGAGTTGTTAACCGATGAAGAAATGCCTTTAGAACAGTCTATTGCAGAAGGATTATTTAGCGATAAAAACTTATTAGATGATATTCAGCACAGTTTAAACGCTAATGAAATGGCTCGTAGAAAGTTTAGAGATATTGCGCATATTGCTGGATTGGTTTTTACAGGATATCCTGGCAAACCCATGAAAAATAAACACTTACAATCTTCTACATCTTTACTTTTTGATGTTTTTAACGAGTATGAAAGTGACAACTTATTGGTTCGACAAGCTTACAACGAAGCCTTGGCTTTTCAGTTGGAGGAATTTAGGATGAGAGCCGCTTTGCAACGAATTCAAGAGCAAAAACACATTATCAAAACCACCAATGGACCCTCTCCGTTTGCTTTCCCGGTAATGGTTGACCGCTTAAGTAGAGAAAAATTAAGTACAGAAAGCGTGGAGGACAGAGTAGCCAAAATGATGAAGAACCTTGAAAGAGATTAAGTTTAATCAATTTTAATTTCGTTATTTCGACGACAGGAGAAATCTCACATGCAAGGTCGGAAAATAAAATTGAAAACCTGTTTGTGAGATGCCTGCCTGCGGTAGACAGGTTTCACTCCGTTCAACATAACGAAATGGAAAAACACTAATCGGCCTTAATGCCGGTTGAAACGAAAGAAGCATCCCACTTGCAAAATAGCAGCAACGGTTTACCTTACCTAGCCCCGATAGCAGTGGATACAGGCTTGTGATTAAGGCCTGCAGCCGTATGAACGAATAGCGGGAACAAACTCTAAAAAAAGTGGTGAATTTGCGCTTCAAAATTTTCATTTTTTAAATTTTTCTATCGTAATGTAACGTGTTTATCAATAGGCTAAATAACATTGCATTTAAAACAACATTAATTATATTTGCATTCCTTAAATATTTAGAGATACCAAATAATGAGAGAAATACAATATAGAGAAGCGTTGCGTGAAGCCATGAATGAGGAAATGCGCAAAGACGATAAAATATACCTGATGGGTGAGGAAGTTGCTGAATATAACGGTGCTTACAAAGTGAGTCAAGGGATGTTAGACGAGTTTGGGCCAAAAAGAATAATTGATACCCCAATTGCCGAGCTTGGCTTTTGTGGAATTGCCATTGGATCTGCCATGAATGGCTTACGCCCAATTGTAGAATTCATGACTTTTAACTTCTCTTTGGTTGCTATTGATCAAATTATTAATAGTGCTGCAAAAACATTATCCATGAGTGGTGGCCAATTCAACTGTCCTATTGTTTTTAGAGGCGCAACCGGTAACGCTGGCCAGTTAGGGGCACAACACTCTCAAAATTTCGAGAATTGGTACGCAAACTGCCCGGGTTTAAAAGTGGTGGTTCCATCTACTCCTTATGATGCAAAGGGTCTTTTAAAATCGTCTATTTTAGATAACGATCCTGTTATTTTTATGGAATCGGAATTAATGTACGGCGATAAAGGTGAGGTCCCAGAAGAGGAATATTATATAGAAATCGGTAAAGCCAATATTATAAAAGAAGGAACAGATGTCACCATCGTGTCTTTTGGTAAAATGTTAAGTCGTGTGGTTGCACCCGCAGTAGAAGAATTAACCAAAGAAGGAATCAATGTTGAAGTGATTGATTTAAGAACCGTTCGCCCTATCGATTACGATTGCATCATTAACTCGGTTAAGAAAACCAGCCGTTTGGTAGTGGTAGAAGAAGCATGGCCTTTGGCTTCTATTTCTTCTGAAATTGCTTTCAATGTTCAAAAAAATGCATTCGATTATTTAGATGCCCCGGTTCTACGTATTACCTGTGCAGACGTTCCTTTACCTTACGCTCCAACGTTAATTGCGGCTAGTTTGCCAAACGCCGAGCGTGTGGTTAAAGCTGTAAAAGAGGTGATGTACGTAACTAAGTAGTTTAAAGTATAAAGTTTAAAGTCAAAAGTTTAAAGTATAAAGTATAAAAATGCCGCTTTGAATTTTCATAGCGGCTTTTTTGTTTATTAAGTATGGGCGTTTAAATCCGCTACCTGCCTGCCGGTAGGCAAGGTATCTTTTTTGTCTCCCTAAGCAGAGTCCAAGGGCGCAAAAAAAAGGATGTCGCTGCTGTCGTTAACGCAAAAAATTACCCCTATGAAAATCGATTATTCCAAAAAAGCCACCGTTGCCGATATCCGAAATAGATTCGACAATGATGTAGAAAGATTCTCCAATTTAGAAACTGGGCAACAAAGTACTTTAGATGCGCCATTAACTTTAGAACTTTGCACTCAAGCAGCCTTAAAATGCAACCCCAAAGCAAAAAACCTTTTAGATATTGGTTGTGGAGCCGGAAACTACACTTTAAAAATGTTAGAAAAAGTCCCGCAACTTAATTGCACTTTAGTTGATTTAAGCTTACCCATGTTAGAAAAAGCTAAAGAAAGAGTGAGTGAGGTAACAGCTGGAAAAGTAGCAATTATGCAGCAAGATATGCGTGATTTAGAATTACCAGATCACCATTTCGATATTATTTTGGCAGCAGCCACTTTACACCATTTAAGGGATGATGACGACTGGGAATTGGTGTTTAAGAAGTTTTATAATACCCTAAAACCAGGTGGCAGTATTTGGATATCTGATTTAATTACTCATGATTATGAGCCCATTAATTCTATCATTCAGGAACAATATGGAAAATATTTAGAAGGTTTGGGCGGAGTAGGATACCGTCAAAAGGTATTTGATTACGTAGCCTATGAAGACAGGCCACGCTCTATAAACTTCCAAACAGACTTGTTAAAAAAAGTAGGTTTCCGATGTACGGAGGTATTACATAAGCATGCTTGCTTCGCTGCTTTTGGGGCAATTAAATAAATTTTTTAAAATTCAGTATCAAATTATCATTAATCTTTAATGTTATTTGATTAGTGTTTGTATTTGATATTTAGAAAGCCAGATAAAATAAGTTATTTTTATCTGGCTTTTTTGTTCTTTTAAATAACCAAAACCAAAAAATATGAAAAAAATTATCTATTTAAGTTTGCTATTTATCTTATTAGGAATCATTCAATCCAAGGCCCAAGATAAGATTTATAAAAAAGATGGAGCTGTACTAGAAGCCAAGGTTACTGAGGTAGGCTCATCAGAAATTAAATATAAAGCATTTGCCAACTTAAACGGACCAGTTTACACAATATTCAAAGGTGATATTTTAAAAATTGTTTATGAAAACGGCAATATCGAAAACTATGACACAGAGATCTCCATAATTTCAGCAACAGACGAAAAAAGAGCACAAAATATTTTTGTAGAATTCTTAGGTCAAGGTTTATTATTCACCGCAAATTATGATACTCGCTTTAGTAAAAGGAGAAACGGACTTGGAGGAAGAATAGGGATAGGCGCAATAGGTAGTGATGGTGACAATCTTGTAACTATTCCCGTTTCACTAAATTATTTGTTGGGAAATGGAAAGAATTTTTTTGAGATTGGACTAGGCGCAACTTATCTTAGTGTTCCTGATGATTTTTTTTTTAGTGATGGAAGTAATTCTGTAATTGGAACAATGGCTTTTATGTATCGCTTACAACCAATAAAAAGTGGCTTTTCTTTCAGAGGTGGCTTTACACCAATATTTGATAGTAAAGGATTTATCCCTTATTATGTAGGCTTAAGCTTAGGATATACTTTTTAAAATAAATTTAATAAATAACAAAAAAGGCGATGTTTCCACATCGCCTTTTTATTAAAATATATTTTTATTTAAAAACTAACATTAATAGTGGCAACCCTTTGATTTCCGCTAGACAATGAGTTTTGTAACCCATAAACATTATTCTGCAAATTAATAATTGATTGCTCACGAGCATTAATCTGACTTTGAGTTAAAGTTGGTCTAGAAGCCACTAACTGAGCTTTTCTGTTTGTTAAAACATCAATTGCCGTTACTAATAACTGCTCACCAAAAGAAAGCGTTTCTGTAGTTTGGTAGTATTGATTGTAATAAGTATCTCTATTTGTCCAATAACCATCGCTATAAACAGATCTATCATAATCCCTACATTCTCCTTCATAATCACGATGATTTAAATGTGCTTTTAAAGCATTTACAGAAACATTAATCGTTGTTGGATAATCAGAACCATTTGGCTTGTGACAAAGTGTTACTTTTTTACTCCCTTTTGGTCCTTTAGTTTTGTTGTAATCATTACCATCCCACCATTGTACACCATTATAATCTCGCTCATTTACCCAATTTTTTCTTTCGGCACCTTTAAGCTTGTTCATTCTTTTTTCAAACTTATCGTTATCCCATTTTCCATCGTCCCACTTATCTTCATTGTCCCGTTGATCGTATTTCTGATTGTCCCCCTTATTACCTTTTTCTTTCCAATCATTTTTACCTTGGCCTTCATTATCTCTTCTATCCAATTGTTTACCTTGG
>JBKJLB010000023.1:0-4346 GCA_046597075.1 Pelobium sp. | reverse complement strand
GGTTTAGCCCGATATTAGCTTCCATAATCGCTTTTTCTATTGGACCAATCATGCTTTTTTCCCAAGGCTGAACAACAATAGTTCTTGCATCAGGAGTATTAATATTTGCAACTTGAGCTAATAAAGTTGGTGATCCGTAATAATCTGCTGCAATACCATCCAACATTCCGACAGTTGCTTTACCTGCTCTAATTTTTGTAAATTCTAAATCGGTATGAGCCAAAGCTTTCTCCATTAAGGTGATGGCTTCGTCTAGTTCCATTTTAATGAATTCGTTCATCTTATTGATTTTTTATAATCTATTTTACTTTACTAAAGTTCCTATGAGTTCGTCCTCCAACAAACTCATCAAGTTGCCAGTTTTATTCATATCAAAAACAATGATTGGAAGATCATTTTCATCACACAGGGTAAAAGCTGTCATGTCCATCACATTTAAGTTTTTGTCGTAAACTTCGTCGAAACTTAAATGATCAAATTTAGTGGCTGTTTTATCTTTTTCAGGATCTGCAGTATAAATACCATCTACTCTTGTTCCTTTTAAAACAACATCCGCTTTAATTTCAATAGCTCTTAAAGCAGCTGCAGAATCTGTAGTGAAATAAGGATTTCCTGTTCCAGCTCCAAAAATCACGACCCTACCTTTTTCTAAATGACGCATGGCTCTTCTGCGAACATACGGTTCGCAAATTTGCTCCATTTTAATGGCAGATAACAATCGGGTGTAAACCCCTAAAGTTTCTAGTGCATTTTGCAAAGCCATAGAGTTAATTACGGTGGCTAACATCCCCATATAATCTGCCTGAGCTCTATCCATTCCAGATTTTTCTGCACTTAATCCTCTGAAAATATTACCTCCTCCAACAACAATCGCAACTTCAACACCTGTTTTCTGAACTGCTTTTATTTCCTCTGCATATTGCAATACCATGTTATTATCAATACCATAGGATTGATCACCCATTAGCGATTCTCCACTTAATTTCAGTAGTATTCTCTTATATTTCATTTGGTTTGGCTAAAATTTTTGGAATAAAAATGTAGCCTATTGAATAATATTTAAAATAAATATTGTTGCTACATTTCATTTGTGTGGATTTTGACAAAAATATAAAATTCTGCTATAAAACAAGATGTGTTTTTTGAAAATGATATTTAAGATTATGTTCCATTAATAAATAGCATCCTTAAAAAGTGTATGAACTATATTCAATTTTTTATCCAATAATAATAAATTAGCGCTATCACCTACTTTAATATTTGCGAGTTTTTCTTTGCCTAACAATTTAGCAGGATAAGAATTTGCCATTCTCAGCGCCTCTTCCATAGGTATATCAACATGGTCAATACAATTCTTTACGGCTTTTAACATGGTTAATGCAGAGCCTGATAAGGTTCCGTCTGGCATTACATAGCGATCCCCATCAAAAACGTGTTGATAAGGCCCTTTATCACAAGCCGTCACAGCATCAGTGATGATGAATAAACGATTGCCCAATAACTTCTTGGCGAGTTTTATCATTTCAAAATCAACATGTACGCCATCCGCAACAACAGAAGTATAAGGCATTTTATCAAAAATGGCAGCTACCAAACCAGGATTACGATGCTGAAGTGGCGGCATGGCATTAAACAAATGGGTTGCAGCAGGTATTTTATCAAAAAAAGATTGTGCTTCGTTAAAGGTAGCCATACTATGTCCGGCAGAAATGATGATACCGGCTTCTCTTAAAAGATCAATGATTTCCTCAGATTGTAATTCTGGAGCAATGGTAATCATTTTTACAATCCCATCAGACTTTTGAATGATTTCTTCTACATATTTCTTTGTCGCAACTTTTACATATTTCTCTAGGTGAGCACCTCTTTTTAAGGGATTAATAAAAGGTCCTTCTAAATGCAATCCTAAAAAATTACCGATTTTTGGCTGATAGCTTTTCGCCACCGCTATCGCTTTTAAAAAAAATTCATCAGAATTGGTCGCTAATGTTGCTAAAAAACCTGTACATCCTTGTTTGATGAGTTCGGCTTCCATCTCTTCTAAAGATTCATGACTTAAATCAGCCGAGAATAGCGTTTCTCCAGCACCATAAATCTGTAAATCTAAAAAGCCAAGACAAACAATCTCTGCTTCTAATTTTTTAAAACCTTTGGGAATTTCTTTGGCGTCTAAGTCCGTGATAATTCCATCTTCTATTAAAAGAATTTGATTTTTATAAATTTCCTGATTATTATAAATGGTCTTAGCTTCGATAGCAATTTTCATACTTCAAATTTGTGTATTAATTTTTAACTACAAAGGACATATTCTATTTAAATATTGTTTAAAAAAAATTTAACCACGGAGAACGCAAAGTTCACAGAGCTGAAAATATAGTTATGAAGGTCTTCTATTAAAACAATTAATTCAAAAAATCGATTTTTAAAACCAAAAATCCCCATCTAATTAAAGATGAGGATTTTTTAAAGTTTTAGATTGAAAGTAATCTCAATACTCACATCTCAATACTCAATTCTTACTAAGCTCCTAAAACAACTCTTTTGAAAGCTGTAACGGTTAATCCTTTAGATGTTTCATCTAAGAATTTACGAATATCTTTAGAAGAATCTTTAACGAACTCTTGATTCAATAAAGTTTGCTCTTTGTAGAACTTGTTTAATTTACCAGCTGCAATTTTTTCAACCATTTCTTCTGGCTTACCTTCTGCTCTGATTTGCTCTTTAGCAATTTCCATTTCTCTTTCGATGATACGTGTATCAACGTCGGCTTTATCAACACCAACTGGGCTCATTGCAGCAATTTGCATCGCAACATCTTTTCCAGCTTCGTCTAAACCGTCAACTGATTGGTTAAAACCAACCAAAACAGCTAAACGATAGTTACCATGAATGTAAGCAACTACTTTATCAGCAGAAATAGTTTCGAATTTAGAAACACCAATTTTCTCTCCAATTTTACCAGTTTGATCAATGATTAAGTCAGCAATTTTAGCACCATCTAATTCTTGAGCAGTTAATTCTTCGATAGAAGAAACACCAGTTTCAACAGCCTTATCAGCGATAGCTTGTGCGAAAGCAACAAAATCAGCATTCTTTGCAACGAAATCTGTTTCGCAGTTAACTTCAACTACGATTCCTTTTTTACCATCAGCAGTGGTTTTCGCAATCACAACACCTTCGTTAGAATCTCTGTCTGAACGTGAAGCGGCTACTTTAGCACCTTTTTTACGTAAATAATCAATTGCTGCTTCAAAATCTCCGTTAGACTCCAATAAAGCTTTTTTGCAATCCATCATACCTGCGCCAGTTTGCTGACGAAGTTTGTTTACATCTGCTGCAGAAATTTGTACTGTAGACATCTTATTTTCTTTTTTAAGTTTTTATTTAAAAGTAATGGGTTGTTCGCTGAAGCTGAAATCTCTAACAACTATCAACTAACAACCCATAACAGAATTATTTATTCTCCTTTTGCTTCTTCAGCTACTGCTGTACCAGCATCAGAACCTTTTCTTGTTCTTTTACCAGCTTCAACAGGCGCTTTTTCTGCTGCTGGAGCTGCTACTGCAGCCGGAGCATCTAGCTTTGCTTTTTCTGCTGCTGCTTCTTTATCAGTTTCAGCATCCTTCTCTTGCTTACGCTCTTCTAAACCTTCGATAATTGCTTGGATGATAATTCCAGTAATTAAAGAAATAGATTTTGTAGCATCATCATTCGCTGGAATAGGGAAATCGATATTTGAAGGATCAGAGTTAGTATCCACCATTGCAAAAGTTGGGATATTTAACTTTAAAGCTTCAGTTACAGCGATATGCTCTTTCTTCACGTCGATTAAGAATAATGCAGCTGGCAAACGGTTCAAATCAGCAATACCTCCTAATAAGGTTTCTAATTTGATACGCTCACGCTGAATCATTAATTTTTCTTTTTTAGAAAGCACATCGTAAGTACCGTCTTTAGTCATCTTGTCGATGTTAGTCATCTTCTTGATAGACTTACGAACAGTCGCAAAGTTAGTTAACATACCACCTAACCATCTTTCGGTTACGAACGGCATATTTACAGATTTTGCATATTCTGCAACGATGTCTTTAGCTTGTTTCTTGGTAGAAACAAATAATACTTTACGACCTGATTTCACAATCTGCTTGATAGCAGATGCTGCCTCTTCAACTTTTACTAAAGTTTTGTTTAAGTCGATAATATGGATTCCGTTGCGCTCCATAAAAATATATTGCGCCATTTTCGGATTCCATTTGCGGGTAAGGTGACCAAAATGTACACCTGCATCCAATAAGTCCTGATAAGTTGTTCTTGCCATTGTCTTGTCCTCCGAATTTTAACGTTTA
>JBKJLB010000260.1:0-2991 GCA_046597075.1 Pelobium sp. | reverse complement strand
GTAGTAAGCAAAAACCAATGATGTATGAAATAAAACAAACAGGTGTAATGATATAATTCACAATCAAGCGTTTTTTATAATGCTGTTTCAAATAACTTTGATAAGTTTTATGATCTAAGGAGATTAGTTTGTGTTCTTTTTTATACAGGGCAAAAAACTCTATTATTATTCTTATCATCAGGCTAGTAACCATAATTAATAAGCCTAGATTAAAAGAATTCCATTTATTAAATGAGTAGTAAAAAGTGTAAATCAATAAGATTAATATGGTAATACCCTTTATGATTATACCTAAATATTGCCTATTTTGTTGTTTTTTTGCTATTGAAATTATTTCGTCAGCTAAAGGGATTGATAGGTTTCTGCCCTGGCTTTCCCATATATTATTTAAATCATTTTTTACCATTTGTAATACAATTTTTAAGTGATTGTCTTATTCTATTTAAACGTGTTCTCAATGTTCCATGAGCCAAGCCTACGGTATCTGCAATAGTTGCCTGTGGAATATTTTCTAATTCTAATAGAATTAAAACTTTATTTTGTTCTGTAAGCTTGTTTATGCAAGCATACATTTTTGTTAAATCATTGTCTACATTTAAATCTCCATCATTTTCATTATAAACCAATAATTCTTTATCTTTTATTCTGTTTTTCTTGTTTTTTCTAATATCCGTTAAACACACATTTACTGCAATTCTATAAATCCAAGTTTCTATGGTAGATTTACCTTCAAAAGAACTCTTATGTTTCCAAACTTTTAAAAAAGTTTCTTGTAGCCATTCTTTAGCAAGTTCTTTATCTCCAGACGCATAGCCTAAACAAAGTCTATAAACTTTAGCAGAATAAGAATTGTATACCATAGTGAAGTAATCTTCAGTAATCATTTTTTTATTGATAATATCATTTTTATTTGGTTAAAAAACCATTCAGGTTTGTCTAACATGATAAAATGAGAGCTTCCTTCGGCTAAAATGAAATCATAATTTTTTAAATTTTCATATTGATTTTTATAGTTATTAGTAACTATACCTTTACCATAAGGCTCGGTTGCAGCGATGATTGTTACGGGAATAGTTATATTTTTTAAATCTTCTCTCAAATCTAGTTTAAGATAATCTGTATAGCCATATACATATGTTTTACGGTCGGCAGTTATTAACCAATTTTTTATTCTTTGTTGTTCAGTTTCTTTATTACTCATCCCTTTAGACATGAATGTAGCCATTTTTTCAAAAGCTTTATCATCCATAGCAATTTGTTGTTTATTGTAAGGGCTATCGTATGTTAAATTTTCTGGATTAAAATTAGGTATCATCAAAGCTCCAGATGCAGGTAATGCATCAACTACAATAATTCTAGAAATTTTTAAATCTTGGTTTTTTGCTAGCCATATTGCAACAGTTCCACCCAAACTATGTCCAATTATTGTTGCTCTACGTAATTTTTTTATTTGAATATATTCTTTTATTGCATCATTTACTTTTGGTAACCAAGGAAATGTAATTGGTTCTTTAGATCCAAAACCTGCCAAAGTAATGATATGGCACTCATGATTTTTTTCTAATTCCTTAACTAATGGGTCCCAAATATCACCTGGAACCGTAAAGCCAGGTATCAAAATTATTGGTTTCCCTTTCCCTTTTCCTTTAACGTTCACATAAATTGCTTGATTTTCGCTTTTTGCATACATATTATTGATGAATGCAAATGAAATTAACAGTAAAATAATATTTTTCATTTTTTAAATTTTGATTTCACGTTTGATGCAGAATTCATAAAATGTTACATTCATTTACCAGATTTATTTTTTAGAAATGAGAAATTTTATTGGAACGTCCTAAATTGTTTTAGTAATTATATTTAATTAAAAAATATTTTATTCTAATTTTTATTAAATTCTTTTATGCAAAGATTGAGATTATGGTCTTGAATTCCTTCTTTCAAATATATTTCAAAACACACTTTCTTTTACCGCATCTTTAGGGGGTTGAATTCCAAATAATTTTGAAACGGTAGCCGCGATTTGAAGAGATGATACTTTGTTTAGTTTTTGATTTGGAATATCAGGACCAATGAATAGAAAAATAATTTATAGTTCTCCACTAATAAACACTCTCATTTTCTTCTTGTCGGATTCAGATAATGAGTTATAAAATTCAATCAACTTTGATTTGATATGCGTAATTTTTACAACTCTAATGATTTTAGGTGCATCAACTTCATTACTCGCCCTAACCATTATCCCAAGAAGCTGACCTTCTGAATTAAACACGCCTCCGCCACTCATACCCGGTAATGCCTCTGCTTCAATTAAAAATTCTACAGTGGAATTATAAGATATATCACCCTCTGAGTCTCCAGCCTCTTTTAATTTCAACATTATGTTTCTTGCCTCTGCATCAGATACTATTTTTCCATATGCAACGGCACCATTTGGATAATTGGTTCTATCTTGAGGATATCCAACTGCTATTGCTTTTTGTCCATAAATTGGGATATTCCAGGTCTGAGTTGCCTTAGTGCGGTTTTCAGGATCGTATAGTTTAAGTGGATTGCTTTTTTGTACAATTTCAGGGTATTTAGCTAATGGACTTTGCTCTACCCTCTGATTATCAACAATACCAAGATAAAAATCCTCTTCTGGAAGTATAGTGTTGTTTGTAACGGCTGGCGAAATACTGAAATGCATAAGGGGGAAATCTGCTATTAATGTGTTCCCCAGAATGATATTTCCGTTTTCAGGTGGAATTTGTGATGTTTCAAAAATGCCAAGGTTCTCATTGGATAAATCGAAGATTTGTGAATTGCGAGATGACCACCCGGTGATGTTGTATACATGATTAGCACTTAAATAAAGGCCTAATTCGTAATCATTTTTTCTACTCCATATTGTTTTCGATCCTGAACCTCTTCTACCTACGCTCCCTCTAACTTTATGAAGTAATTCTATAAGATTTTGATCCTTTCCATTTAATACTTCTTCAATTTTAG
>JBKJLB010000261.1:0-3037 GCA_046597075.1 Pelobium sp. | reverse complement strand
CGGAATGGTACAAATACAAATATCAGCTTCAATCTCGTTAGTGCCTAAAGCATCTTTATAATTTACTTTTACTCCGTTTTCAATATTTTTAATAGCCGTAACCTCTGCACCATTCTTAATCAATGGACCAACTTTTTTACCTAAAGGTTCTGCAATTTTATCCATGCCACCAATAGCTTGGAACATCGTCATTTGTAATTCGTAAGTGTATTCAGCTACGTTATAAAAATCGGGATCTATAAGTCCAGAAGAAATAATATCTGCTAACTGATAGGCTTCTTTAACTTTTCCAGACTGATCCCCAACAGATGGAGAAACCGTATAACCTCTACGAGCTGAAGCCTTGTAAAGATTATCAATATCTAATCCGCCTTCAGCTCGAAGGTATTCCATTACTTTTTCAACATCTTCCTTGCTTAAATCAAGATCTAATTTATCTTGGGAAATTGACTTGTATAAAAGCTCGGAAGTATATCCACGCATATCGTTATGAATTTCTCGAACACGTATCTTCTTATTAGATATTGGCCCCTTACCCTCACTAAAATAATAGGATGCTTCATTTACATTATTGTAGATTTGAAGCGGAACACCTAATTCTTTGCAATAATGTAGCGAAAGTTCATGATGATGCGGTATGCGACTAGGGCCAGCGTTAAAATATTGCCCTTCATCAAATTCTGACGTTTGCTTTGTTTGACCAATTTCAGTATTGTGACTTCCCTTTTTCACACTCCAGCATCTTCCTCCAACTCTATCCCTAGCTTCTAAAATCGTACAATCATAACCTAGTTTAGTGAGTTCGTATGCGGCGGTCATCCCGCACAAACCAGCTCCAAGAATCAGAACTTTTTTACCATTACCCTTACCTTCTAAATCAAAAGCATGGACTGGTGCAGGTTTTAGCATTCCTAAAGCTAATAGAGCTGCATAAGCTCCCCCAACTAAAAGACCGCTTTTATTTAAAAAATCTCTCCTGCTTAAAGATTTCAACGTTTTTGGTATTAGAGAAGACTAAATATAGGATTTTATTTAAATCATTAAAAATTTGTAGTAAAAATTAATAAAACAAAAATTCTAATATTAGTTTATAGGGAAAATATCAAGAGAGTTAATATGTTAGAGAAATAAACAAAAAAAAAGCAGATGAAAACTCACCTGCTTTTATATTAAATTAATTTTAAAATTAAATTTCTCTATTGATATCCCATTGTTCTAAATAATCGGCTACTCTTCTCACAAAAGAACCTCCTAAAGAACCATCTACCACTCTGTGATCATAAGAAAGCGATAAAAACATCATATGACGAATAGCAATCACATCACCATACTCGGTTTCAATAACTGCTGGTTTCTTTTTAATGGCTCCAACCGCTAAGATGGCCACTTGTGGTTGATTGATAATTGGGGTCCCCATTACATTACCAAAAGTACCTACGTTGGTTAAAGTAAAAGTACCTCCCTGCACTTCATCAGGCTGTAGCTTATTCAATCTTGCTCTAGAAGCTAAATCATTTACAGATTTTGTGATTCCTAATAAATTTAACTGATCTGCATTTTTGATGACTGGTACAATTAAATTACCAGATGGTAAAGCTGCCGCCATACCAATGTTTATATCTTTTTTCTTGATGATTTGAGTTCCTTTAACAGAAATATTAATCATTGGTAAATCTTTAATGGCTTTTGCTACAGCTTCTATAAAGATTGGTGTAAAAGTAATTTTTTCGTTTTCTCTTTTCTCAAAACTACTCTTAACTTTATTTCTCCAATTCACTAGGTTAGTAACGTCTGCTTCAACAAATGAAGTTACGTGAGGCGAAGTTTGCACACTATTTACCATATGATCGGCAATTAGTTTGCGCATTCTATCCATTTCTATAATTTCATCTCCGCCGCTAACAGAAGTAGTTGGCATAACAGCTTTTACTGGCTCTGGTTTTATTTCTTGAACCTTAGGTTTAGGTTCTTCAGCTTTAACTTGTTTTGGCTCTTCTTTAATTGATGTACTTTTAATTGCTTCACCATCTTTACCTCTGGCAGCAATATAATCTAAAAGGTCATTTTTTGTCACTCTGCCCTCTGTTCCAGATCCCTTTATCTTATCTAATTCTTGAACATCAATACCTTCTTCTTGGGCTATACTTTTTACTAACGGAGAATAAAAACGATCAGAAGATTGAAAGTCAACCAACTCTGATTTTTCTTCTGGTATATAAGGAATATCTTCAGGTTTGTCTTCCTCAACAGGTTTGTCTTCCTTAGTATCTTCTATAACTTCAGTTACAGATTCCCCTTTAGGAGCATCATCCCCAACAATTTCTATTATTGCAATTACATCACCAACTTGTGCTACATCGTTTTCATTAAAAAGATGTTTCACCATTTTTCCACTTACGGGTGATGGAACTTCGGAATCTACTTTATCTGTTGCTATTTCTAGTATGGTATCATCTACCTCAATGGTATCACCTGGATTTTTCTCCCATCTAATAACAGTCGCTTCCGCAACACTCTCACCCATCTTTGGTAACAAAAGTTCGTATTGAGCCATGAATTTATCTTAATTGGTTTTTTACAAAAATAGCAATATTGCTTAAAATTCTGTAGTAAACTCCTTTAATAAACGGAATAAAAGATTTAATGCAGCTATAGATGATCGTTCTATATTTTGCAAGCGTTTATTGCCGAAATTAAATTTCTTAACTACAGTTTTTTCACGGTTAGCAACTCCAATCCAAACTGTTCCAACAGGTTTATCAGGCATTCCGCCGTCAGGGCCAGCAATTCCACTTACAGCTATCGCATAATCTGAATTAAAATTAGTTAACGCACCTTTTACCATTTCTATAATGGTTTCTTCACTAACTGCCCCAAACTTTTCTAATGTCTCTTTTTTTACCCCTAAAAGCTTTGTTTTTAGTTCGTAAGAATAGACAATACCGCCACCTGTAAAAACCGAAGAGCTACCAGGATGCTTCGTAATTAACTGTGATATAAAACCACCCGTACAACTTTCAGCTACTGATAAAGTCAA
>JBKJLB010000241.1:0-4566 GCA_046597075.1 Pelobium sp. | reverse complement strand
TGATCCGCAACATTTTAAAGATGTTGCACAAAAAATTCATGACCATGGTTTCCAGATGTGCACTCATGCCATTGGAGATTCAGCAAATCGTACTATTCTTAAAATTTACGCTGATGTTTTAAAAGGTAAAAATGATGAAAGATGGCGCATAGAGCATGCTCAAGTTATCAACCCAAATGATTTTAAATTATTTGGAGAGCATAATATTGTTCCATCGGTTCAGCCTACTCATGCAACATCAGATATGTATTGGGCTGGCGATCGATTAGGAAAAGAAAGAATAAAATCGGCTTATGCTTATTTAGATTTGCTTCAGCAAAATAATTGGCTTCCATTGGGCACTGATTTCCCTGTGGAGGAAATTAATCCGATGTATACTTTTTCATCAGCGGTTACCCGCCAAGATTTAAATCATTTTCCAAAAAATGGTTTTCAAAAAGAAAATGCTTTAAATAGAGAGCAAGCTTTGCGAGGAATGACCATTTGGGCCGCAAAATCTAATTTCGAGGAAAATGAGAAGGGAAGTTTGGAGTTAGGAAAATTTGCTGATTTTGTGATTTTAGAACAAGATTTGATGACAGCGCCAAATGAAGCACTTGGAAAAATTAAAGTTTCTGCAACATATGTAGCAGGTAAAAACGTTTATAAAAAATGATTAAGAAAATCTTATTAGCTACTGCATTAATTTCGAGTACCTTTTTATTTGCTTGCGGACAAGAGCATCAGGAAGATCAAAAATGGTTAGCGCTTTTTAAAGAAGCTGGAAAAAAAACAGTTGTTTTAAATAATGACCAAGAGATTATCCCCCTTAAAAACCTTGAGAAAAGAACAATTGCCAGTATTGATCTCGGTTTTACTCACAGCATGGTATTCGACAGTTTGTTAAACAAATATGCTCATGTCACTCATTTTAACGGCAATTTATATTTAGCGAACAATCAATTTAAAAGCCTAATTGATGATTTGAAATACTACAACACCATTGTTTTGGGCTTATCAGATGTATCTGTTTTTAATAATGAGGTCATGAATTTTATCTCGGAAATGGAAGGTAAAAAACAAGTTATTATTGCCTTATTTGGTGACGGTAAAAGCTTAACTAAGCTGGCAAATGTAAATGCACCTATCATTTGGAGCGAGAAGCACACTAACGAAGGGGCAAATTTTACAGCCCAATTAATTTTTGGCGGAGTAGCTACAGAAGAAAAATTATCTAGGACTTATAGCGAAAAGTTTGTGGAAGGAATGGGCAGTAAAGTTGAGAAAACAAGATTTACTTATACTGTGCCAGAGGATGTAGGAATCAATGTGATTGATTTAAAAGGAATTGATGCGGTAGCAGAAGAGGCGATTAGAGAAAGGGCAACCCCAGGTGTAGTAGTGTTTGTTGCCAAAAACGGAAAAGTGATTTTTAACAAAGCTTATGGTTACCATACGTATGACAAAGCTACTCCAGAGCGTATAGATGATATATTTGATTTAGCTTCTATTACTAAAGTTTCTGCCACCACCATGGAAGTAATGCGTTTGTACGAGCAAAAGAAATTAGATTTAGACACAACTATTAGCACTTATTTAGCAAAAACCCGAGGAACAAACAAGGAAGGTATTAGGGTGAAAGAAGTTATGCTTCATCAAGCCGGTTTTATACCTTACATCCCTTTTTATAATAATATTAAACCTGAGGAATTTAGCAGAGATTCTACTGAAGATTACCATGTAAAAGTTGCAGATAGCTTTTACATGAAAAAGAGCTACTTCTATGATGTAATGTGGAAACAGATGTTGGAAAGCCCGCTTAAAACTCGTGGCCAATATGTTTACAGTGATTTAAGTATGTATTTTATGAAAGAGATAGTGGAAACACTTACTCAAATACCCCTAGCTAATTATGTTAAAAGTAATTTTTATGATCCATTAGGAATGCATACAACGGGTTTTAATCCAAGATATCGTTTTCAAAAATCGAGAATAATACCAACAGAGGATGACCAATATTTTAGAAAAACTTTATTGTGGGGTTATGTTCATGATCAAGGTGCGGCGATGGTTGGTGGCGTTTCGGGTCATGCCGGATTATTTTCAAATGCATCTGATTTAGCGATACTATATCAAATGCTACTGAATAAAGGCACTTATGGTGGCGAAAGATATTTTAAAGCATCCACGGTTGATTTATTTACTGCAAAACAATCAAATTTAAGTCGTAGGGGTTTAGGTTTTGATAGGTATGACGAGAAATCAAGCTATGGCTATCCTTCTAAATATGCATCTTCAGAAACTTATGGACATACTGGGTATACGGGTACTTGTATTTGGGTTGATCCAAAAAGTGATTTAGTTTATGTTTTTTTATCAAATAGGGTTAACCCTTCGGTGAGCAATAAATTATCAGATCTTAATATTCGTCCAAGAATTCAAGATATTATTTATCAGGCTATAGAAAAGTCAAAAAAGTAAGATTGTTTAGCAACTTTTGTTACAATCAGCTAACATAAATAACAAGGGAAAAACTTTTCTTTGTTAACTGATTTTTCAGGACTAAAAACTTATCAATGAAAATTGGAATTGTTTGTTATCCTACCTTTGGTGGTAGTGGCGTTGTCGCAACAGAATTAGGTAAAGCGCTTGCTGATCACGGTCATCAAGTACACTTTATTACTTATAGTCAACCAGCAAGGTTAGATTTTTTTTCAGAGAACCTATTTTATCACGAAGTATCAGTTTCTAAATATCCATTGTTTGATTATGCACCCTATGAATTGGCATTGAGCAGTAAGATGGTAGATGTTGTGCGATTCGAGAAATTAGATATTCTACATGTTCATTATGCTATTCCTCATGCTTCTGCAGCATTCATGGCAAAGCAAATTTTAGCGACTTTTAATATCCATATCCCAGTAGTTACTACTTTACACGGTACAGATATTACTTTAGTAGGTAAGGATTTGACTTATAAGCCAGTGGTTACTTTCTCTATCAATCAATCAGACGGAGTTACTGCTGTGTCAGAAGATTTAAAAAAATCAACTTATGATCATTTTGATATTCAGAAAGATATTCGTGTAATTCCAAATTTTATTGATCATAACAGATTTAGTTTAAAACCTAAGGATCACTTTAAAAAAGCGATTGCTCCACAAGGAGAAAGAATTATAGTACATACCTCTAACTTTAGAAAGGTTAAGCGTACACAAGACGTAATACACATTTTCCAAAAAATATTGGAAAAAGTTCCTGCAAAGTTATTAATGGTTGGCGATGGTCCAGAGCGGGTAAATTGTGAACAGCTTTGTCGTGATTTAAAAGTTTGTGAAAACGTTAGGTTTTTAGGTAAGCAAGATGCTGTTGAGGAAATTTTATCAGTTGCAGATTTATTTATCATGCCTTCAGAGTCAGAAAGTTTTGGTTTAGCAGCCTTAGAAGCTATGGCCTGTAAAGTTCCCGTAATTTCTTCTAATACTGGCGGTTTGCCCGAGTTAAATATCGATGGAGTAACGGGTTTTATGGATAATGTAGGTGATATTGAGGGGATGGCGAAACATGCCATTTATATTTTGGAGGATGAAGAGCGCTTAAATCAGTTTAAAGAACACGCCCTAAACAGAGCCGGTGATTTTGATTTGAGTAGAATATTACCAATGTATGAAGACTTTTATAATGAAATTATAGAGAAAAGTAGGGTGCCTGTGTAGATTAATTTATTGTTTTAGATATCTATTAATGATTAAACATTGCTAAATAGAATATTTGTAATTCTAATTTCTCACCAATTTTAATCAACACCAATATTTAAAGTCTTTTTTGAGTATCACTATATTAATTTAATGCGTAACAAGGGAAAGCAATTAGCGTTAAATAATGTTAATGTTTAGGTTTTACTAAAAAGAAAGATAAATTTGCAAACTAATTTGTGATGAAGAAGTACATATTATTATTATTTGTAGCCGCATTAAGTTTAGGTTCGTGTATTAAATCGGGTAACGACCCATTTAAGGATGCTCAAGATCAGTTGGCGAAAGAAGAAGTTATTATTAAGAAATTTATAGCAGACAATAATATACCAGCTATAAGGCATGAGTCTGGAGTTTACTACCAAATAATAAATCAAGTACAAGGGAATTATGATTACGTTGGTAAATCTCCTACAATTACTGCAAAATATATTGGAAAATTATTAAACGGAAACACATTTGACAGCTCAGATTCAGCTGTATTTCCTTTATCTGGTGTGATTTCAGGCTGGAAAATTGGAATTCCTTTGATTCAAAAAGGCGGAAAAATTAGATTAATTATCCCTAGCGGCTATGCTTACGGGACTAAAGCTATAAATGATAGTAGTGGGAAAACGATTATTCCTCCAAACTCCATTTTAGATTTTAACATAGAATTACTTGACGTAAAATAACATGATGAAAAGAATATTAAGCCTTTTGTTTATTGCCAGTGTAATTTTAGTTTCCTGTAAAAAGGATTCTAGAACACTTAAGCAGATTGAAGATGTACACATACAAGCTTCTATAAAGCAAAATAACCTTTCTGCCTTTCAAAAAGATACTTCTGAAT
>JBKJLB010000416.1:0-8834 GCA_046597075.1 Pelobium sp. | reverse complement strand
TTATTTGGATTGTTTTGAGGAATTACCGCATCGTAATCAGGGTAACGCTCATCTATTAAACGACAAATCAAATTGATGAGCGTTACCCTGATTACGATGCGGTAATTCCTCAAAACAATCCAAATAAATTAACTTTAGACCGTAGCTTGTTTTTAAATTGCTTAAAGCGAGTGGTTATTTTCGCTAACAAAACAACTCATCAGGTTCGATTAAAAATTACTGGTAGCGAATTAAACATTTCATCAGAAGATATTGATTTCGCTAACGAAGCTCACGAAAGAATTGGCTGCCAATTTGATGGTGAGGATATGGAAATTGGTTTCAACGCGAAGTTCTTAATTGAAATGTTAAATAACCTTTCTGGTGAAGAAATTACGATAGAGATGAGTACCCCAAACAGAGCGGGTTTATTGTTCCCTAGTGTTAAAGATGAAAATGAAGACATCTTGATGTTGGTAATGCCTGTAATGTTAAATAACTATTCTTAAAAATAAAATTCAATAAATTGAGATGGCTTGGTATCAAAACCGAGCCATTTCCGTTTAATAGAAAAACAGCCGAATGAAAATAAAGCGTTATCAATTGTTTACTTTGTTAGCTATCGTTGCCTCTAGCATTTTTTGGATGAGTTGTAGTGATATTACTCCTGTTTTAACCTTTGGAGAAAGTAAAATTAGAATCGTTAATGCTATCCCAGATGCTGGAAATATTAAGCTTTTTTCTGGCGATAGCCTAAAAACACCAAATGGTTTAAACTTTGGCCAATCGACGGGTTATATCAATATTTCTGGTGGGGTAAATAATTTTTTAGTTAGAAATAATGATCAAATTATTGAAAAAAGTAGACTTAATTTCAAATTAGATACCAATAGAAGATATACCCTTTTTATAGCTGGCAGCCTAACAAAAGATTCATTGACTTACGTTTCTCTTAAAGATGATTTAAGTATTCTTACAGATACTACGGCAAAAATCCGCTTTGTGAATTTAGCGCCAAACTCCCCGTTTGTAGACATCATATTCGCTAAAAACAGTACTGATAATTTAACCTCTTTTTCAAGTATTAATTTTAAATCTGGTGCTGATTATAAGCAATTTAAACCTGGAACTTATATAATAATAACTAGAGTTGCTGGGCAAAAAACTGATTTATTGAGTATTCCAAATTTTAAAATTGAAGCTAAAAGAGTTTACACGCTTTGGCTAAAGGGTTATGTGAATGGTGTAGGAACTCAAACTTTGGGGATTGAATTGCTAACAGACAAATAAACTTAAATCACCATTTCTGGTATTGTACCGCCAATTATTAATTCCCCTTCGGTCGCTTTTTTAATATCTTCTATACTTACGCCTGGAGCTCTCTCTAACAAATGAAAAGCACCGTTTTTTATTTCGTAAACACCCAATTCAGTTACTATCTTTTTCACACAATTCACGCCTGTTAAAGGTAAAGAGCAAGTCTTTAATAATTTAGATTCGCCATGCTTATTTACCTGTTGCATTGCTACGATTATATTTTGTGCTGATGCCACTAAATCCATCGCTCCACCCATTCCTTTAACCATTTTACCTGGTATTTTCCAGTTAGCGATATCGCCATTTTCTGAAACTTCCATTGCTCCTAAAATGGTCAAATCTACTTTTCCTGCTCTAATCATTCCAAAACTTAAAGCAGAATCGAATGTAGAAGACCCAGGTAAAGTAGTGATGGTTTGTTTACCCGCGTTTATTAAGTCAGCATCTTCTTCTCCATCAACTGGGAAAGGTCCCATTCCTAATAGGCCATTTTCGGATTGCAAAACAACAGAAATTCCATCTGGAATGTAATTGGCTACCAAAGTTGGGATCCCAATCCCTAAATTTACATACATACCATCTTTGACTTCTTTGGCTATTCTTCTGGCTATTCCGTTTTTGTCGATCATAATTTAATTTGATGATTTTAGCAATAATTGTAGCGATAAGCCGAGGCTTATCTTTATTAGTTGTGAATTTATCAAGCTTAAGTCCATCATTCTTTTAAAGATAACTCAAGTTAATTTTCTGCCTATTTAATAAAAATTAAAGATAACCCTAGGGTTATCTCTACTGGATAATAAAATTTTAGAGTTACTTTTCAAATCGAACTGTGCGTTGTTCAATTCGTTTCTCGTAATTTTCTCCTTGAAAAATTCGATGAACATATATTCCTGGAGTGTGAATTTGATCGGGATCTAATTCACCAGCTGGCACTAATTCTTCTACTTCGGCAATGGTTATTTTTCCACCCATAGCCATTACTGGATTAAAATTTCGGGCAGTTGACTTATAGATCAAGTTCCCCATTGTATCCCCTTTCCAAGCTTTTACGATGGCAAAATCAGCTTCAAAAGCCATTTCCATCAAATAGTCTTTACCATTAAAGTTTCTGATTTCTTTTCCTTCTGCAACTTCTGTTCCTACTCCTGCTGGTGTAAAAATAGCTGGCATGCCGTAACCTGCAGCCAAGCAACGTGTTGCTAAAGTTCCCTGAGGAATTAACTCTACTTCTAACTCACCGCTCAATAGCTGTCTTTCAAATTCTGCGTTTTCTCCTACATAAGAAGAAATCATTTTTTTTACCTGTTTTCCTTGCAGCATCAACCCTATTCCAAAGTCATCAACTCCTGCATTGTTTGAAATACAAGTCAAATTCTTAACTCCTTTTTTTACTAGTGCTGTGATACAATTTTCAGGAATTCCGCATAATCCAAAGCCTCCTAACATCAAGGTCATATTGTCCTCAACATCACGAACTGCTTCTTCAGCATTTTTGATTACTTTATTCATGTTTAATAATTGGTTTTATTAAAGCTGAAAGCGAAATATCGAATGCTTAAAGCTGATTCCAAATCTAGCAATTAGAATTTTAAGCTAAAGTTTAAATCCATTTATATTAAATAAATTATTAATTTTTGCTATGCTACAAAATGTGTTAGGGATTGAAGCGGCAGCCTTTTTTGCTTTTCGGCAAAAAAACTATAGGGGAAAGCCTGTCAAAGCACCCAAATCTATTTAAGCCAAATACACATAAGTAATACCATCACCCCCTCTATCTACATGTTCGTCTTCCATTTTATTAACCTGTGGATAGCCTTTTAAATAATTTCTAATGAGCTTTCTTAAAATTCCGTCCCCTTTACCATGTATGATTTTAAAATTAGAAAAGCCAAACATCACCGCTCTATCAAAATAACGTTCCAACTCAGCCAAAGCTTCTTCTCCTCTTTTACCCCTTAAATCTATTTCGGGAGAAAAGGATGCTGCCGAATCATTAAAAGTTGATGTTCCAAATGTTTTTACCGCTTTTGGAACACTTTTATTACTCACCTTTTCTACTCTTTTCTTTTTTACTACAGATCGCAACTCACCAAAGGCAACAATTAAATTATCTTTTGCAACCTCTAAAACTTGAGCTAAATTCTCAGAATCCAACATTTTCACCCAATCACCTACCGCTATCTCTTCGTTTTCTTTAGTTTTAAGAGTAACTAAAGGCTTAACTTCATTTTTCTTTAACTCTGTTTGAAGATTTGCTCTTAAATCTTGCGTTTTAACCTTATCTGCTTTTGATTCTTTGATTTCGGCAATGGTGTTTTCTACCAGTTTGTTGGCATTTTTAATGATTTGTTGTGCTTCTTGTTTAGCTTCTCTGATGAGGTTTCGCTTGTTCTCATCATAATAAGCTTTTAGCTTTTCGTTCTCTGTTAAAAGGTATTGATACTTTCGTTTTTGCTTTTCAAACTCTACTTTACTTTCGTAAACTTCCTTTTTTTCACGCTCTAAATCCACTAAAAGTGTATCTACTTTTCTTTGTTGAACACTGATTTTACTCTTCGCCAAATCAATCAAATGCTTTGATAAACCAATCTTTTGGGCAATCTCGAATGCATAGGAGCTGCCAGGTTTACCCATCTCTAAACGATACATTGGTTGCAAATGCTCGTTGTCAAAAATCATTGAGCCGTTTTCTAAGCCAGTTGTATCGTTAGCAAATAACTTTAAATTAGAATAATGGGTAGTAATTACCCCGAAAGACTTTTTACGGTTAAGTTCTTCTAATACCGCTTCGGCAATTGGGCCACCAAAAAGAGGGTCGGTTCCTGTTCCAAACTCATCAATCAAAACCAAAGTTTTACCATTTGTATGCTCGGTGAAATATCTCATTTTAGAAAGATGCGCACTGTAAGTACTCAAATCACTTTCAATGGATTGATCATCGCCAATATCAGCGAAAAGCTGCTTAAAAATTCCAACTTCCGACTCGGCAGCAGCAGGAATTAACAGCCCTGCCTGAACCATAATTTGCAATAAACCCACAGTTTTCATGGCCACAGATTTTCCGCCTGCATTTGGACCAGATACCAGTAAAATTCTTACCCTCTCATCTAAGTGAACATTCAACGGAACTACTTCTTTACCACTTTCCTTATGATTTAAAAGCAATAATGGGTGTTTTGCATTGATGAGTTTTAAACGAGCTTCGTTTAACAAAACAGGCATTTCAGCACCTATTTTTTGCGCAAATATGGCTTTAGCTCTTACAAAATCTAGCTTGGTCAAAAAACCATGATAGGATAATAAAATAGGAACGTAAGGTCTTAACTGATTGGTCAGCTCCGTTAAAATTCTAATAATTTCTCTACGCTTATCGAATTCTAAATCTCTGATTTTATTATTTAGTCCAAATACCTCCTCTGGTTCTATAAAAACCGTTTGCCCTGAAGCAGATTCATCATGAACAAAACCTTTCAGCTTTCGCTTGTTTTCCGCTAAAATTGGGATACAAATTCTTCCCTCTCTTACGGTTAAGCTACCATCGGCAACCCAATTATTTTGTTGTGCATTTTTAAAAATCTGATCTATTTTTTTTCTGGCTTCTTGTTCTGCTTTGGCTATAGCCGATGAAATATCTGCTAGTAACCTAGAAGCGTTGGGTTTAATTTTTCCCTTCACATCTAAAACAGCTTCAATATGTTTTAAGATATTTTTTTCGATGGGTAAATGTTCGAAAAGCGCCTCTAAATTTGGATAAAGTCCATTCCTTTCTTCGAAATATCGGATAACAGCAAATACAGTTTGTAACGAACTATAAATCTGAAAAACTTCATCCTCACTTAAAAAAGTTCCTTCAATCCTGGCTTTTTCTGCCAATCGTTTAATATCAAAGAAACTTTGGATGGGTAAAGGTTGATCGTTTTCTAAAATATTCTTGAATTCAGAAGTCTGTCGGAGGAATTTATTGATTTGATCATAGTTACTCATGAACTGGATTTTGTCCACCATGCCCTGCCCCATTTCACTGATACAAAAACTTTTAATTAGGCTTTTAATATCATCAAAACCTAATTTTTGGTAACTATTATTTGGGTAAAGCATTATTCTTTTTTCTAGCTCTTACTACACTATCAGTCTTCATTATTTTAATACTGGCCAAGCTATCTCTATTTATAATTTTAGCCCTTTTGATGCTATCAGCCTTCCTTATTTTAACGTTAACTAAACTGTCTTTTGTTCTTACAATTGATTCCAACTTATTCAGACTATCTAACACACCATCGAACATTTTGTTGAACTCTTCTGTACGCCGACTGTAATAACTTAAACTTTTGCTAAAAGTAGCCGAATCAATATCATGCTTTTTGAATATGTAATTGTAACGTGAATGGGCCTGCATCTTCATCGTGTCTTGATTGGGAACTTGATTTAAATAGGCGTCCGTAATCTGAAAATCAACCATTACATTGATCATTTTTTGTTTTTCAATAATTCCCTTTGGTGGCTGAACTTGTTGGCAAGAAAACAGAAATAAACTCAAACAAAAAAGGATAAAAATCTTTTCTTTAATCGTATTGATAAAACAGGATAATTTCTGCAACATATTTAAGGTTAATTTCACAAGTGTTCGTCTGCTTGTAAATGATTTGTATTTTTGACGAATAATCCAATAAAATTACGCATAAATGAGCATTACTGATAATTTAAAAGCATTAAAAGGAGAGATAGAGAGCGTAAACGTAAGATTAGTAGCGGTTTCTAAGACAAAACCTAATGAAGATCTTTTAGAAGCCTACCAAACAGGGCAAAGAATTTTTGGCGAAAACCAAGTTCAAGAACTGGTTGATAAACACGAAAGTTTACCAAAAGATATAGAATGGCATTTAGTTGGGCATTTACAAACCAACAAAGTGAAATATATCGCTCCGTTTATTTCATTGATTCATTCTGTTGACAGCTTAAAGCTTTTGAAAGAAATTGATAAACAAGCAGCTAAAAGTGAAAGAGTAGTTGACTGCTTGTTGCAAGTTTATATTGCTGATGAAGAAACCAAATATGGTTTAGGTTTTGATGAAGTAATTGAGCTATTGGAGTCTCAGGAATTTCAAGAGTTAAAAAATATTAGGATAGTTGGTTTAATGGGAATTGCCACCAATACCGAAAATCAAAAGCAAATTAAAGATGAGTTTTACGAATTAAAAACTTTGTTTGAAGGCATTAAAATCAGTTATTTTAAAAATGAAGATTCTTTCAAAGAAATTTCAATGGGGATGTCTTCAGATTATAAAATAGCATTAGCAGAAGGCAGTACTTTGGTGAGAATTGGAAGTGATATTTTTGGGCAAAGGGTAATCAAACATTTTAAAAATACAGAGGAAGAATAAGATGAGTGTAAATATTAGATATGCTGAAAAAGCCGATTGCACTAGGATGTTAGAATTGATTAATGAATTGGCCGTTTACGAAAAAGCACCCGATGAGGTGACTGTTACTTTAGCTCATTTTATGGATGCTGGTTTCGGAGAAAAACCTGTTTGGAAAGCTTTTGTAGCAGAAGTTGAAGGCAAAATAGAAGGATTTTCGCTTTTCTATACTCGTTATTCTACCTGGAAAGGTTGTAGATTATACTTAGAAGATTTTATTGTAACCGAAAAAATGCGTGGACAAGGAATCGGTAAATTACTCTTCGAAAGAACTATAAAAGAAGCTAAAGAAAATAATTATGCAGGTATGGTTTGGCAAGTTTTAGATTGGAACGAACCGGCTATTAATTTCTACAATAAATATCAATCTTATGTTGAAAGTGGGTGGTTAAATGCTTCGCTTTCTAAAGATCAAATCAATCAGTTTTAACTTATGCAGGTATTCAAATTTGGTGGTGCATCAGTAAAAGATGCTGAAGGAATTAAAAATTTAGCAGAGATTGTTAAATTAAATTTTAACGAACCGTTGTTGATTGTGATATCAGCAATGGGAAAAACCACCAATGCTTTAGAAAAACTCACGGATAGTTATTTTCATCAAAAAGATGATATTCATGAAGCTTTTGAAGAAGTTAAAACCTACCATTTTCAAATATTACATCAACTCTTTACAGATGATAAGCATCCAGTATTTGATGAAATTAGCAATACTTTTGTAGAAATTGATTGGATAATTGAAGACCAACCTGTTGATACTTTTGATTTTATTTATGACCAAATTGTTTCTATGGGCGAAATCGTTTCAACCCGTATTGTTAGTCATTATTTAAATTTTATTGGCCTTAAGAATCAATGGATAGATGCCCGCTCCTACATTCAAACCAACAATACTTATCGCGAAGCTAAAATTGATTGGGCAAAAACAGAACATTTAATTCAAAAGGATTTACCACAGCAATTGGAAAAGCAAATTTGCATCACACAGGGCTTTATAGGTAATACTTCAGAAAATTTCACCACCACTTTAGGTCGCGAGGGTTCTGATTTTACAGCCGCCATTTTTGCTTCTTGTTTAAATGCTAATGCAGTAACCGTTTGGAAAGATGTACCTGGCATTTTAAATGCTGACCCAAAATTATTTGATGATTGCGTAAAGTTCGATGAGCTTTCTTACGCCGAAGCAATAGAAATGACTTATTATGGCGCTACTGTTATCCATCCTAAAACTATTAAGCCGCTTCAAAACAAGTTGATTCCACTATACGTGAAACCATTTTCAACGCCAAAAGAAGCTGGAACTATCATTAAAGAAGCACAAATAGAAATTAAAACGCCTATTGTTATTGTAAAGAAAAATCAGGTTTTGGTGACTTTAAAAACTCGTGATCTTTCTTTCATTACCGAAAATCATTTAAGAGATATTTTTAAGGCTTTCGCCGATGCAAACATTAAGGTAAATACCATGCAAATTTCGGCTTTGAGTTTTTCTGCAAGTTTTGATTTTAGAAAAGATCAATTTGAAGCTTTCATAAATGCTATTAAAGTTGATTTTGAAATGCGATTTAATAGTGACCTAAAATTAGTTACGATTCGTCATGCCAATGAGGAAAGCATCAAAAAATACATCAAAACCAAAATTTATTTAGAGCAGCGCAGCCGTAATACCGCTCAATTTGTATTGAAAGATGAATGAGCTCATCAATCCTGCAATATTAACTTCAGAAGTTCAAGATTTTATTCATGAACATTTAAAAGCTGATTTGCAAAAGCTCATTTTAAAAGGTTCTCCTTTCAAAAATATTACTATTCAAGATTTAGCCATACAAATTGAAGGCAAAAATAAAAGTGAAAAGAAACTCCCCTCTTGGTTTAAAACTAAAGGAATTTTATTTCCTCCTAAATTAAATTTAGAACAAGCCAGTTCAGAAATTACAGCTAAATACAAGGCTTCTTTAATTAGCAAAGGTATATTAATTGATTTAACTGGAGGCTATGGTATTGATAGCTTTGCTTTCGCAGCTGTTGCAGAAAAAGTTATTCATTGCGAAATCAATACTCTTTTATCAGAAATTGTTAAACATAACGCCAAAATATTGGGTAAAGAAAACATCCAAT
>JBKJLB010000215.1:0-4169 GCA_046597075.1 Pelobium sp. | reverse complement strand
CTGCTACATCGGTAAAAAATTATTGAGTGATTACATTAGAGGTTATATGCCAAAAAATGTAAGAGACACTTTTTGGGAAACTTTTAAATTAACTCCTGATGATATCTTAAACGCAGTTTATACCAAACCGCTGCCCAACAGATTTTGTGCTAGTTTTAGTAAATTTGTTTACGATATTACCAACAATATTGAATACTCGAGAGGTATTGTAAAATCATCTTTTGTAGACTTTTTCGAAAACCTAGTTAGTCATTATCCAAACTATAAAGATTATGAATTTAACTGCATTGGTTCTGTAGCCTACAATTTTAGAAATGTGCTTGAAGAAACAGCTAAAGAGTACGGAATGAAAATGGGTAAAATTATGCGTACTCCTATTGATGATTTGGTGATTTATCATCAAGAACATAAAAAGTAACTCAACAAATACTACATAAAAAAAGTCCGTCTGGTAAAATTACTCGACGGACTTTTTGTTTAAGAAAAAAAACTGTTTGTAAATTATGGTAACCATTTCAACAAGTTACCCTAACTATAATGGGATATAAATACTTGTGAGTCAATTTTTTATTCTTTTGTAAAAGTGAGTTCTTTGTTAAAATGCTTGGCATATTTACGCTTATCAAATTTATATAATTTGGCAGCTCGGTATGACACTCCTTTTTGCTTCTCGTCTAACTCTTTTAAAATGTCATAAGCCAGCATCTTCTTTCTAAAGTTTCGTTTGTCTAATTGCTTATTAAGAATCACCTCATACAAATGCTGTAATTGGGTAAGGGTGAATTTTTCTGGCAATAATTCAAAAGCTATGGGTTGATAGCTAATTTTATTTCTGATTTTTTCGAATCCTTTTCTAAATATCCTACTGTGGTCAAAAGCCAATTCTGGCATATCTTTTACTGGCATCCAAACCGCCTGACGAGCAAAGTTTGTCACTGGTTTTAAATCCTTTTGATTGGTTAAACGAATCATGGCATAATAAGCTACCGTAATTACCCTTCCTTGTGGATGGCGCTCTAAGGCGCCAAAAGTGTAAAACTGCTCCATATAAATCCCTTTCAAACCAGTAGATTCATATAAAATTCGCTCGGCTGCAGATTCTATACTTTCTGTTTTCTCCACAAAATACCCAGGCAAAGCAAACCAACCATTAAATGGATCTTCGTTTCTTTCAATCAATAATATCTTTAACTCTCCCTCATCAAAACCAAAAATGATACAATCGACAGTAAATACAGAATCAAAGTGTTGTGGTAAGTTTTCCAAAATTTTCTTCGGGTTATATAATTCTCTACAAATTTGGAAAAAATTTTCGATAAAAAATTGCTTAGTGTAAAATTTACACCTTATATTAGCTGCTCCAAACCGAAGAATCACAGATATACATGTCAAAAATCAAAAAAATAGCAGTTTTTACATCAGGCGGAGATGCACCAGGAATGAATGCTTGCATCAGAGCGGTAGTGAGAACAGCCTTATATTTTGGTTGCGAAGTTGCAGGTATTAAACAAGGTTACCAAGGAATGATAGACAATAACATAGAAGATATGAGTCGTCATTCGGTAAGTAACATTATGCAACTAGGAGGAACTATTTTAAAAACTGCCCGCTGTTTAGACTTTAAAACAGACGAAGGCATGCAAAAAGCCTACGATAACTTAAAGAAAAACGAAATTGACGCCTTAGTTGCCATTGGTGGCGATGGTACTTTTACAGGTGCCGAGCTCTTTTCAGGAAAATACGATATTCCCGTAATTTGTATTCCAGGGACGATTGATAACGACCTTTATGGATCTGACTTTACTTTAGGTTTCGATACTGCAACCAACACCGTAATTGAAGCTATAGATAAAATTAGAGATACGGCAGAATCTCACGACCGCTTATTTTTTATTGAAGTAATGGGCCGTGATGCCGGATGTATTGCCTTAAGAGCAGGAATTGCTGGCGGTGCCGAAGCCATTATGCTTCCCGAGAAAGATACCGCAATTTCTGAACTGATAGAAATGCTAGAGCATGGCGCTTCTCAAAAAAAATCATCAAGTATTGTAATTGTTGCCGAAGGTGATAAAAATGGTGGCGCATTTAGTGTTGCAAAAAAAGTAAAGGAAAGGTTTGACTTTTACGACACAAAAGTTACTATATTAGGGCATTTACAACGCGGCGGTAGCCCAAGCAGCTTTGATAGAATTTTAGGCAGCAGAATGGGTTTTGCTGCTGTTAAAGCATTGTTAAGAGGCGAAAATAGAAAAATGGTTGGCTTAAGAAGTAACGAAATTGTACTTACCGACTTAAAAGAAGCTTTAATGGATCATGAATTCAAATTGGAAGAAGATTTAATGGAAATGTCTACCATACTCGCATAATTAAATGATTGCAGTAATATACAGCGGATCGAGATATGCCAACTGGAAATTAGCTGGAAAAGTGAATGAGGTGATAGATGTACGCACCAACGGTATTAATCCGTTTTTCAACGATGAAAAATTTATCCTGCAATTACTCAATAAAAATGCAAAACTAATTAACTACGCCGAGCAAATTAAAAAAATATACTTTTTTGGTGCTGGTGCATCTTCTAAAGAGCGAAAAGAAACCATCAAAACAGCTTTATCTACGTTCTTTAAATACAGTAAAGTTTCTGTAGAACACGATTTAGAAGCTGCAGCCCGAGCCACTTGTGATGATAAAGCGGGCATTGCTTGCATCATAGGCAGCGGTTCTAACACAGGTTTTTTTGACGGAAAAAAAGTAATCGAAAACAATTTTGGTTTGGGTTACGCAATTGCGGATGAAGGATCATCTAATTGGTTGGGTAAAGAAGTACTGAAGGCTTATCTAAAAGACGAATTACCAGCACATCTGTTGACTGCTTTTAACAAAAAGTACGACTTAGACCGACGCCTGATTATGGATAAGATTTACAAACAATCACATCCAAATATATTTCTCTCGTCATTTATTGATTTTTTAAAAGAACATCGAGAAGATGAATACGTTAAGAAATTAATCAAAGATGGTTTCCGTTTATTTATGGATGCCTATCTAGTTCCCATGTCCCAAAAATATGGTGGTAAACACCCCATTTATTTTGTGGGTTCGGTAGCGGCAAACTACCAGGATTTATTGAGGGAAGTAGCCAAAGAAAAGAAAATTAACATCAGTTCTGTAATTAAAGAACCTATATACAATTTGTTAAATTATTACGTAAACAAAAATTAAATAAAATGAAAATTGGAATCAACGGATTTGGACGTATCGGAAGACTAGCTTTTAGAGCTGCAGTAAACAGACCCGGTATTGAAATTGTAGGAATAAATGATTTAGTGGAGCCAGATTACATGGCTTACATGTTAAAATATGATTCGACCCACGGTATTTTTGATGGTACTGTAGAAGTAAAAGACGGAAACTTAGTAGTAAACGGAAAAACCATCCGTGTAACGGCAGAAAGAGACCCCGCTAACTTAAAATGGAATGAAATAGGTGCAGAATATATCATCGAATCTACAGGTTTGTTCTTAACCCAAGAAACTGCTCAAAAACATATTGATGCTGGGGCTAAAAAAGTAGTAATGAGTGCACCTGCAAAGGATGATACCCCTACTTTTGTTATGGGTGTAAACCATAAAACATTAACAAAAGATCAAAATATTGTTTCTAATGCATCTTGTACTACCAATTGCTTAGCGCCAATTACAAAGGTATTGATGGATAACTTTGGTATTGTAGAAGGTTTAATGACAACTGTACATGCTACTACAGCTACTCAAAAAACAGTAGACGGCCCATCTGCTAAAGATTGGAGAGGCGGACGTGGTGCTGCTCAAAACATCATTCCTTCTTCTACTGGTGCTGCAAAAGCAGTAGGTTTAGTAATTCCAGCTATTAAAGGAAAATTAACCGGTATGGCTTTCCGTGTACCTACTCCAGATGTTTCTGTTGTAGATTTAACGGTACGTTTAGAAAAACCTGCTACTTACGAGCAAGTTAAAAAAGCGATGAAAGATGCTTCTGAAGGCGAATTAAAAGGTATTTTAGGCTATACAGAAGATGCTGTAGTTTCTACAGATTTCTTAGGAGATCCTCGTACTTCTATTTTTGATGCTGATGCAGGTATTGCGTTGAATGATCACTTTGTAAAGGTGGTAGCTTGGTATGATAACGAG
>JBKJLB010000333.1:0-8399 GCA_046597075.1 Pelobium sp. | reverse complement strand
CAACGTCGTCACCAAAAATTAGTTGAAGAAGCACCTTCACCATTTATGGCGCCAGACCTTAGAGAAAGGATGGGTGCAGCGGCCATTAAAGGTGCAACAGCAGTAAAATACGAAGGTGCTGGAACTGTAGAATTCTTAGTTGATAAACACCGCAACTTCTATTTTATGGAAATGAATACGCGTATCCAAGTAGAGCATCCGGTTACAGAAGAAGTAATAAACTTTGATTTAATCAAAGAACAAATAAAAGTAGCATGTGGTATTCCTATCTCAGGGAAATCATATACTCCAGAAATGCATGCGATAGAATGTCGTATCAATGCGGAGGATCCATTTAATAACTTTAGGCCATCACCTGGGAAAATCACACACTTCCATTCACCAGGTGGTCATGGTGTTAGGGTAGATACCCATGTTTATGCAGGGTATGTAATTCCACCAAACTACGATTCGATGATTGCTAAACTAATTTGTGTAGCTCAAACTCGTGACGAAGCGTTGTGTACAATGGAAAGAGCATTAAGTGAATTTGTTATCGAAGGGATTAAAACTACCATTCCTTTTCACTTGAAACTGATGCAGGACCCTAATTTTAGAGCAGGTAACTTTACGACTAAATTCATGGAATCATTTGAAATTGGTTCTGAGGAATAATATTATGCAGATATAAATAAGAATGCCATTTTGATGTAATCAAAATGGTATTTTTGTTTCAAGAAGATAATCAATAATGAGTAAATCAAGAAAAACAGATTTAGTAGAGTCGGTAAAGAATAAAGGTAAAAGCCTAGAAGCTGAAATGTCTTTTTTTGATCATTTGGCAGAGTTAAGAATCCACTTGATAAGAGCATCTATTGCTGTGGTATTCTTCACAACTATTTGTTTCTTTTACTACGATTTTCTTTTTGATAGTATCATTATGGGTCCTCATAAACCAACTTTTTGGACTTATAGGATGATGTGCAAGGTTGGTGAATATTTTAATATGGGTCCGGGTTTTTGTATTACTAATATCCCAGGTAAAATCATCAATACAGAAATGGCAGGGCAATTTACTCTGCAAATTAATTCTGCTTTGATGACTGGTGTAATTCTTGGTTTTCCATATTTATTGTGGGAAGTTTGGCGTTTTGTAAAGCCCGCTTTAAAAGATAATGAGCGTAAATCTGCTAGTGGTTTTGTTTTTTATGCCAGTATGCTTTTTATCATTGGGTTGCTTTTCGGTTATTTTATTGTTGCACCACTTTCTGTAAATTTCTTATCTAACTATTCAATTAGTCCGGATATTGAGAATACAATCACCATCGATTCGTATTTCTCATCAGTGGCTACTTTAACACTTTGTACAGGCGTTGTTTTCGAGTTACCAATTATCATTTACATTCTTTCTCGCCTTGGTATCATGACACCAAAATTTATGAAGGAGAAACGTAGATACGCAGCGGTCATTATTTTAGTTATCGCGGCTATTGTAACACCAACACCTGATATACCAACAATGATGACAGTAAGTTTCCCGCTATTTTTGTTGTATGAGGTAAGTATTGCGGTATCTAGCAGGGTTCAAAAAAAGAAACTAAAAGCCGAGAAAGAGTTTTTCGCTAATTAATTTATAAGGTTTAGAGGGTTCGAGCGAGTTATCCGCTCATACTGCTCCAAGCTTTAGTCACAAGGACAGTATCTCAGCCTTCTACGTTCAGACGAGTGCTTATAATCCTTAACGATAGAAGAGTTGAATTTTAACTATTTCAGTTTTTCATTGTTCTGATGCCTAGTTGCATCACGAATACTTTTTTTCTCTAGATTTTTTTCTAATGCAGTAGTTAAATCAATTCCAGTTTGGTTAGCTAAACAGATTAAAACAAATAGCACATCTGCCATTTCATCTGCTAAATTCACGTCTTCATCAGATTTTTTAAAAGATTGTTCGCCATATTTACGGGCCATAATTCTGGCTACTTCTCCAACTTCTTCCATTAAAATGGCGGTGTTAGTTAATTCATTAAAATAGCGAACGCCAGTTGTGTTGATCCATTCATCAACTATTTTTTGGGCTTGTTGTATAGTCATAATTTTCTTAGTCTCGAATTAATGAAATTTAACGAATCCTGTAGAATGATAATTAAAAAACAATTCTTTTATTTTCAAGTGAAGAATTTCCAAAATTGATAATGATTCCTAGTTTTAAACCAGATGCTTTAAGATATTGGATAGTTTGTGCAATAAAAGGATTGATAATTTCTTTGCAGGATTTAAGCTCAATGATAATATTTTCATCGATAACAAAGTCAGCAATAAAATGATGTTTTAAAGTTACTCCCTCATAAACGACTTCAAATTTCTTTTCTTTTTCAAAAGGTATTCTCTTATTTTTCAACTCTACCTCTAAGCCATCTTGATAAATCACTTCTTTATAGCCACATCCCAAAGCACTATGAATTTTCATACATGCGCCTACTAATTCATAAGACTCATGTTTAAACAAAATTTCAGCCATTTTTTTTATTGTATTCAATATAGATAATCAATTTATTTATACTCTTTAAGAATCCGCTTAATTCACAGAATTAGTGTTCATAATCAATATAAATCTACTCTTTACTTTTCGTGTCAATAGTAATCGTCACTGGTCCATCATTCACTAAACTCACTTTCATATCCGCACCAAAAATCCCAGTCTCCGTTTTTTTTCCAGTCAGTTTTCCCAATTCTAAAATCATTTTTTCATAGAGAGGAATTGCTTTTTCTGGTTTTGCCGCTCTGATAAAAGATGGTCGGTTTCCTTTTTTTGTTTGCGCAAATAAAGTGAACTGAGATATCAATAAGATACGACCGTCAGTGTCGGCCAACGACTTATTCATCAGATCATTTTCATCATTAAAAACCCGCATGTTGGCAATTTTTTGAGCTAACCAAACCAAATCTTCATCCGTATCTGCATCTTCAATACCTAATAAAACCAAAAAACCTTGTTCAATTGCTCCTGTGATTTCTCCATTTACTTTGCAGGATGCTTCCGAAACTCTTTGTAGTACTGCTCTCATTCTAGATTGTTAGTTGGTTAGGTTGTTAGGATTATCGAATAGGTAAAAAAGTCTATTTTATCTCTTTGTTCTAAAGTCTTAAATCTTGTATCTTCTTTTCACGCTCTAGTATCATTGCCAAAATAAATACTTTGATAGCTGTCATAACGTGTTGGTTCTATTTTTCCTTCTTCTAAATCTTTTAATACTGCACAACCAGGCTCATTAATGTGAACGCAATTATTGAATCGACATTGATTCATGAGCGCCCTCATTTCTGGAAAAAAATGTCCCAATTCATGCTTTTCAATATCGGTGATGCCCATTTCACGAATTCCGGGAGTATCGATTAATTTTCCACCAAACGGTAATTCAAATAATTCGGCAAAAGTGGTGGTGTGTTTTCCCATATCGCTCCAACCAGATATGTTTCCTGTTCTTAATTCTTTACCTGGAATTAGGGTATTAATTAAACTAGATTTCCCCACACCTGAATGTCCAGAGAATAAGGTAGTTTTATCTTTCAACTCGTTTTCTAGTTCTGCTATATTCAATCCTTTTATAGCAGAAACAGCGTAGCATGGATAACCAATACTTTCGTATAAATCCATCCAATTAGCCAAAATCTCAAGACCCTCTTCGTTAAATAGATCCAACTTGTTGAACACCAACGTAGCTGGAATACCATAGGCTTCTGCGGTAACTAAAAAGCGATCAATGAAACCCAATGAAGTACGTGGAGAGGCTAAAGTGACTACCAAACAAGCCAAATCTAAATTTGCACCGATAATTTGAACCTGCTTAGAAAGATTAATAGACTTGCGGATGATATAATTTCTGCGGTCATGCACATTAGAAATTACAGCAGTTTCTTGGTCGGGCTCGAGTTCAAAATCCACACGGTCGCCAACGGCAACGGGATTGGTACTCACCAAACCTTTCATTCGTAGTTTACCTTTTATTCTGCAATCGTAATATTGCTGGTTGTCTCCTAAAACGGTGTACCAACTGCCTGTAGATTTTATAACTAGTCCCTGCATCTTTGATGTAAAGATAATTATTATGATGAATCACTTTACATGAGCGTTGAAATTGTTGATAGCTCTAATTGTTCATCATGCTGGCTTAAGGATTGAAGTACCCGCCTGAACGAAACTGGCAGCGATACCAGCTTTGTGCCTAAGGCCTAGAACAGTTTGGGCGCAAAGCCTGTTTAAAGCCCCAAAAAAATAATTGTAACAAAAAATTTGCTTTTAAAAATCTAAACCTTAGTTTTGGTGTATCAAATACACAAAGACATGATTTTTACATCAACATATACTACAACAACCACAACGCTGATGCGTAGCGGAAGGTAGTTATGTTTGAAATTCACATATACAAGCGCCTTCCGATTAACGGGAGGCGCTTTTTTTTATAGTTAAAAAATGAAAATTCTAAAATTCGGTGGAACATCCGTAGGTTCCGTAGAAGCATTAAGAGCCCTAATGGGCGTAATTAAAAGTGAACTAGACCAAAAGGAACCTATTATCGTAGTGGTTTCGGCAATGGCAGGAGTGACCAATCAATTGCTAAAAATGGCTGAAGATGCTGTTGAAGGTGTTGATTTTACATCTGTATTAACAGATTTGGAGAAAAGACATTTTGCGGTGGTTAAAGAATTGGTTCCATTGCAACTGCAAAATCAAGTCATTACAAAACTGAAATTATACTTTCAGGAAATAGAAGATATTTTGCAAGGAATTACTGCTTTGCAGGAGTTGAGCGCTAAAACTAAAGATGTGGTTTTGAGTTTTGGGGAGAAAAGTTCGGCATTTATGATCAGTAGGATCTTGAGAACTATAAATCTACAAACTGAATTTTTAGATACCACCTCGGTCATTAAAACTGATAGTAGTTTTGGAAATGCTAAAGTAGATTTTGCCCATACAAATTTATTAGTACAAGATTACTTTGCTCATAGCAGTGAAAATTTAGTGGTAGCTACCGGTTTTATTGCAAGTAATGACGAAAATAAAATGACCACTTTGGGCAGAGGTGGAAGTGATTATACTGCAGCTATTTTTGGTGCAGCTTTAAATGTGAGCCAGATTGAAATTTGGACTGACGTAAACGGTATGATGACTGCCGATCCTCGCCGAGTGAAGAAGGCTTTTTCTATGGAAGAGCTATCCTATACCGAAGCAATGGAACTTTCCTTTTTTGGTGCAAAGGTGATTTATCCGCCTACAATGATTCCTGCTTTTTTAAAGAAGATTCCAATCGTCATTAAAAACACTTTTGAACCTGAATTTGCAGGGACTTTTATTAGGCATGATTTAAAACCATCGACCACAACCATTAGAGGAATTTCTTCTGTTGACCATATCAGTATCATCAATATTGAAGGTAGTGGAATGGTAGGTAAAGCAGGCTTTAGCGGGCGATTGTTTTCTTTGCTTTCTCGAGAGCAAGTGAACGTTATTTTAATTACTCAGTCATCCTCAGAACATTCCATCACTTTTGCAGTCAATCCAGATGAAGTTTTAAAAGCTAAGATTTTGATTGAGCATGAATTTGAGCTAGAATTAGGTGCCGGTAAGTTAGAACCTGTGAAGATTGAAACTAATCTATCTATCCTAGCAATTGTAGGCGAAAACATGAAGAAAACTCCTGGTATTTCTGGTAAGCTTTTTAACGCATTAGGCAGAAATGGAGTAAATGTGGTGGCGATTGCTCAAGGTTCATCAGAGTACAATATCTCAGTGATTATTTACAATGAGGATTTATCTAAGGCTTTGAATGCTGTCCATGATGCTTTTTTCGCTGAATTGCAGAAGACTTTGAATGTTTTTGTAGTTGGCGTTGGAAATATAGGGACAGAATTATTGTCTCAGATAAAAGGGCACAAGGATTTTTTGGCGAAAAATAACCTCATTAACATTAAAATATTGGGTTTAACCAATACAAAAAAAATGTTGATAGACGTAGAAGGGATTGATTTAGCAAATTGGAAGAAGTTATTAAATGCCAGTGAAGAAGAAGCAAATCTAGAGGAATTCATTCTGCAGATGAAAAAATTGAATTTACCGAATTGTGTTTTTATAGATAACACTGCCAGTCCTTATCCATCAAAATTTTATAAGGAAGCTTTTGAAGCAAACATCTCGGTGGTGACTTGTAATAAGATTGCTAACTCTGGAGAATATGCTCAATTTGCTCAGTTAAAAAATACAGCTCAAAAGCATGGAGTCGATTTCTATTATGAAACCAATGTTGGTGCGGGTTTGCCAATCATTAAAACGTTGAACGATTTAATGATTAGTGGGGATAAGATTTCAAAAATTGAAGCCATTCTATCCGGAACTATTTCTTTCATTTTTAATAATTTTAAGGGAGATGCTAATTTCCATGATGTAGTAAAGTTAGCGCAGGAAAAAGGTTTTACAGAACCAGATCCAAGAGATGATTTAGGTGGGATAGATTTTATGCGTAAAATGCTGATTTTAGCTAGAAATACAGGTATCGAAATGGAAGCCAGTGATGTGAAACTAGGTGAAATTATTCCGGAAAGTTGTAGTAAAGCGCCAAGTGTTGAAGATTTTTATGAAGAACTTAAAAACTCAAACGACTATTTTGAGCGGGTAAAAAAAGAAGCAGAAGAAGCTGGCAAAGTGCTTCGTTACATTGGAAAGCTAGAAAATGGAAAAGTAGAGATTAGTATGCAGGCTGTAGGTGCAGATCATCCTTTTTATGCTTTATCAGGAAGCGATAACATCATTGCTTTTACTACTGATAGGTATAATGAAACCCAAATGGTGGTAAAGGGTCCAGGGGCAGGAGCAGCCGTAACCGCAGCGGGCGTATTTGCTGATTTAGTAAAAGTAGGAGCGTCAAAAGCTTAAAGGCGAAAGCGAAAAGCAATTAATAAAGATGGAATCAATAAAAGTTTTTGCACCAGCAACTGTCGCCAATGTAGTTTGTGGTTTTGATATTTTGGGTTTTGCAGTAAATGAACCAGGTGATGAGCTCATCATGGAGATGACCAACAAACCTGGGGTAAATATTATTTCCATTGAAGGCGATGAGGGAAAATTACCTTTAGATCCTACAAAAAACACAGCTAGTGCATGTGTGATCAGTTTGCTTAAAAAACTGGAAAGAGAAGATGTTGGTTTCAATATCAAACTAAAAAAGAAAATGCCAATGGGCAGTGGTTTGGGATCTAGTTCTGCAAGTTCCGTAGCAGGTTTATTTGCAGCTAACGAGCTATTGGGGAAGCCACTTTCTAAAATGGAGTTGTTGCCTCTGGCCATGGAAGGTGAGGCCTTAGCTTGTGGCCATGGACATGCGGATAATGTTGCACCAGCTTTATTTGGAGGTTTTACTTTGATAAAAAGTTACGAACCTCTAGAAGTGATAGCGCTGCCAGTTCCAAAATTATTTTGTGCGTTGTTATATCCTCATATAGATGTTCCGACCAGAGATGCTCGGCAAATCATTCGTTCAAAGGTGTTATTGAAAGATGCCGTAACGCAATGGGGAAATATCGCTGGCTTAATTAGCTCACTTTACACACAGGATTACGAACTATTAGGAAGATGTATGAAGGATGTGATTATTGAACCGATACGTTCTATTTTAATTCCAGAATTTGATAAAATGAAACAAATGGCTATGAAAAATGGTGCTTTGGGTTTCGGAATTTCAGGTTCTGGTCCAACAGTTTTTTCCTTATTTAAATCACCTGACGAAGCGCAAAAATCTTTACAAGAGATGAAACAGATGCTGGCTAAACTCGGCATAGAAAGCAATATTTATTTATCAGAAATTAACGAAAATGGGCCTGTGGTTTGTTAGTTTTTCAGATGGTTAGTTTGTTAGACTTATTTGTCGATCATGAGAACTACCCACCTAAAAAACTAACCACCTAACCAACTAACATGAAATTATACTCTACTAAGAACCATCATTTATCAGTTGATTTTGAAACCGCGGTTTTCAATAGCCTTCCGGCTGATAAAGGTTTATATATGCCAACTTTTTTTCCTCAGTTAGAGAAAGAGCTTATAGATAGTTGGGACAAAAAATCTTTACCTGAAATTGCTTTTGATATGGCTTATGCTTTATTAAAAGATGATATTTCTGCCGAGGATTTAAAAGTTATTATTGATGAGACCGCCAACTTTGATGCGCCTTTGCATCAGCTAGAAAAGGATGTTTTTATTTTGGAACTTTTCCACGGACCTTCACTGGCATTTAAGGATTTTGGAGGACGATTTATGAGCCGGATTATGGCTCATTTTTTAAAAAAAGAGCAGAAAGAGATACGGATTTTGGTGGCGACTTCTGGAGATACGGGTGGTGCGGTGGCATTAGGATTTTTAAATGTCCCGG
>JBKJLB010000015.1:0-5375 GCA_046597075.1 Pelobium sp. | reverse complement strand
CTTTTCAAAAACCTTAACCAAAGCAGCTAATTCTTCGCGGCTGTAAACGCTACCGGTGGGGTTGCAAGGCGAAGAAAACATAAACATTTTAGTTTTTGGAGTAATGGCAGCTTCTAATTCGGCAGCAGTAATTTTAAAATTATTTTCTGCGGTAGCATTGATGTAAACAGATGTTCCTTCGGCTAGTTTTACCATTTCTGAATAAGAAACCCAGTAAGGCGTAGGGATTATGACTTCGTCGCCGAGGTTTAACATGACCATTAAAGCATTGGCTAATGCTTGTTTAGCACCTGTAGAAACAACAATTTGATCAAAATTATAGTCTAAATTATTTTCACGCTTCAGCTTATCGGCTATTGCTTTTCTTAAATCAGGATAACCAGACACCGGAGTGTAATAAGTAAAGTTTTTAGCCATTGCTTCAGCTGCAGCATCTTTAATAAACTGCGGCGTATGAAAATCGGGCTCACCAAAACTCAAATTAATTACATTAACTCCTTTAGCAGAAAGTTCGCGACCTAGTTTGGCCATTTTAATTGTCTGGGATTCTGCCAGATTATTGATTCTGTTAGATAAAATACTCATGGTTTTAGTTGTTGCAGCAAATATATAAAAATACTTTTCTCTTCGTAGCTAGATGTATTTTCATAATTTTACAAGAAACGCTGATCTTTTGAAGCCTAAAATAAAAATCATCCTTACTTCTTTAATTGTAAGCATCATTTTGATGTTGATGAAGTTTGGTGCCTACTTCATGACGCAATCTAACGCTATCTTAACAGATGCTGCAGAAAGCATTGTAAATGTGGTAGCGAGTTCTTTTGCATTTTATAGCATTTATCTGTCTTCACTTCCTCGAGATCAAAATCATCCCTATGGGCATGGGAAAGTCGAATTTTTCTCTGCTTTTGTAGAAGGAACATTGATTATGCTAGCGGGCATCATTATTATTTTTAAGTCTATTTATAATTTATTCTTTCCGCAAGAGCTTAGCGATATTCTTAACGGTTCTTATATTATTGGCTTTACAGGTGCTGTAAATGGCTTACTAGGTTTTTATTTAATCAAAAAGAGTAAAACACTCAACTCATTAACACTGCATGCAGATGGAAAGCATTTGCTTACGGATGCCATCAGTAGTTTTGGTTTAATGTTAGGTTTATTCCTTATCTTTTTTACTAAAATTACCTGGCTTGATTCTGTCATATCTATCGCGATAGGTTTATTTATCATTTACAATGGTTATCGCTTAACGCGAAAATCTGTTGGGGGTTTAATGGATGAGTCTGATGAAAATGTCGTAAAAGAAATTATTGATTATTTGAACGATAACCGCAGGTCAGAATGGATTGATGTTCATAATTTACGTACACAACGTTATGGGGCAGAAACGCATATTGATTGCCATGTGACTTTGCCTTATTATTTTGACTTAAATCAGGTTCATTTTTTGGTATCAGAAATTGATCGCGTAATTAATGAAAACGTAAATTCCGAAACTGAATTTTTTATTCATGCCGATCCTTGTATTCCGAAATGTTGTCATTATTGTTCATTAGAAAACTGTAAAGTAAGGTCAGAACCTCAAACTAAAAAGATAGAATGGAGTTTACAAAATGTGACTAAAAATCAAAAGCATTTTGACGAATAATGGATAGAACAAGATTTAATGTACGCGTTTACGGCATATTAATTAATGACCATCAGGAGGTGTTGTTGAGTGATGAGGAAGAAAAAGGAAGTCAGTTCGTTAAGTTCCCAGGGGGCGGCTTAGAGTATGGAGAAGGCTTAATTGAAGGTTTAAAAAGAGAATTTTTAGAAGAATGCAATTTGCCAATTGAAATTTTATCTCATTTTTACACAACGGATTTTTTTGTTGAATCTGTTTTTGGCGGTGGACAATTACTATCCATCTATTATTTGGTAAAACCTCTCCAAGCGCTTAATTTTAAGATTGGTAAACACGAATATGATTTTGAAGGCCAAACAGGTTTATCAAAACAGTGTTTTAGGTTTGTACATTTAAAATCACTGGAAAAAGATTTAGTGACTTATACTGTTGATCAACATGTGGTCGGATTATTAAAGGATCAATATTTATAAAACACGTATTAAAAGAGATTTATTATTTTTGAAAATGTATTTTGATAATTATAAATATTATATAGACGCTAAGTTAAACCCCAAACTATTATGGGAGTATGATTTAGCTAATTTTGATTATTATGAAATGCAAAATGTAGTAATACAAAGAATAATTGAAAGAGGTTGGCCAAATGATTGGTACTTTATGTTAAATTTTTATGGCATAAAAGGAGTAAAAAAAGCGATAAAAGAAATAGCTTACCTTAATGACAAAGACATGAACTTTGTTTCCCTACAATTTAATATTCCACTTATTGAAATGAAATGCTACATCAAGAAACGGTTGATAAACTCACACTGGAACTCTTAAAAAATTTACAAAAGGATCTAGTTTTTAGAGATTTTTTTTTGGTAAGAGGAACGGCACTTTCGCTACAAATTGGTCATAGAAAAAGTATTGATTTAGACTTATTTAATCTGCAACCTTTTGATGTTGATGAGATATTAACTCATCTAGAAAAAACCTATCAATTTATATTAGATTATCAATCTAAAAATTCGTTAAAAGGAGAAATTAATGGTATTAAAGTAGATTTGATATCACACCAATATCCATTAACTAAACAATTAATCGAAATAGAAGATATAAGAATGGCTAGTATAGAAGATATTGCCGCAATGAAACTAAATGCCATCGTTGTAAATGGAACAAGGTTGAAAGATTTTATTGATTTAGCGTTTTTATCCTCTTATTTAAGTTTAAACAAAATGCTTGCAGCCTATGAATTTAAATATCAAACAAGAAACCTAGTTTTGGTATTAAAATCAATTAATTATTTTACGGATATCAATTTTAAAGAACCAATTCAATTGATAAATAAGGTTTATGATTGGGAAGTTGTAAAGCATAGATTAATACAAATGGTTTTAAAACCTGATGTTCTTTTTGAAAAAATATAATATGAGTATTCAAATGAAAGATTTAGTGAGCAGAGATTTAGACGCTATTTGGCATCCATACACACAAATGAAAACGGCAGCCAAACCTATCCCAATTATAAAAGGAGAAGGTGTTTATTTATATACTGAAGACGGTAAAAAACTCATTGACGCTATATCATCTTGGTGGGTAAATATCCACGGACATAGCCATCCATACATTGCTCAAAAAGCTTTTGAACAATTAAACCAGTTAGAGCATGTGATTTTTGCAGGATTTACGCATCCTCAGGCGGTTAACTTGGCAGAGAATTTACTATCTATCCTTCCAAAAAATCAAAAGAAGATATTCTATTCAGATAACGGTTCTACAGCAGTTGAAGTAGCCTTAAAAATGTGTTTACAATATTGGTACAACAAAGGGCAACAACGCAAAAAGATTTTAGCCTTCAAAAATGCTTACCACGGAGATACTTTTGGTGCTATGGCGGTAAGTGGTAGAAGTGCTTGGACAGCCCCTTTTGATGGTTTATTGTTTGATGTGGAGTTTATCGATTTACCAAATAAACATAATATTGAACATCTTAAGTCGCAAATCTCAAACCTAAAATCTGATTTAGCTTGCTTCATTTTCGAACCCTTAATTCAAGGTTCGGGAGGGATGTTAATGTATGATGCCGAAGATTTGGACACATTAATGCATCATTGCCGTAAAGAGGATATATTAACTATTGCAGATGAGGTTATGACTGGTTTTGGAAGAACTGGGAAACTATTTGCAATTGATCATACTACGGCCAAAGCCGATATCATGTGTTTTTCTAAAGGTTTAACTGGTGGAACAATGGCCTTGGGCATTACATCCTGTAAACAAGAGATTTACGATGCTTTTTTATCTGATGATAAAATGAAAACCTTATTTCATGGTCATTCATTTACAGCAAATCCAATTGCTTGTGCTGTTGCAAATGCTAGTTTTGATTTACTCATTAAACCCGAAACGTTAGAAAACATCAATAGAATAACACAAAAGCACCAACAATTTAAAATAGAAATTCAGAATCATCCTAAATTAAAAGATGTTCGCCAAACAGGCACTATCATCGCTTTAGAATGGGCAACGGAAGGAACCTCCTATTTTAATTCTATCCGAGATGTTTTATATAATTTCTTTTTAGATAGAAATATTATTTTACGTCCGTTAGGAAATATCGTTTACATTATGCCTCCTTATTGCATCAGTAATGAGGATTTAGATTATATTTATCAACAAATTAAAGAAGCTTTAGACCAATTTTAAGAATGGATTTAAAAGAGATTTTAGAACAAATAGTAGCCGATTCGCAACAACACGCTAAATGGTTAAACACTTTATCTTTTATGGAAAATGCCGGAGCAAGAAAAATATCTGCATCAGAAGATAAAGAAAAAGTAAACCTGATTATACTAAAACATGCTGCCGAAGAGCATCGTCATGCTTATTATTTAAAAAAGCAGATTACAAAAATAGGTGAGGGACTTTGCGAAAATTATGAGAATCAATACTTGCTAGCACCTAAAGCAAGTAAATATTATTTGAACAATTTAGATGTTCAAGCTTGTAAGTATTTAAAAAGGGAACTAAATTTAACAGGAGCAGCGCTTCGTTTTGCAGCATATCTATTAGTGACTTATGCCATTGAAGTAAGAGCGGATGATTTGTATCCCATTTATCAAGATATTTTAACTGAAACAGCCTCAAAAGTAATGGTTAAATCTATTATACTAGAAGAAGAAGGCCATTTAGAAGAAATGATCAATCAATTAAAAACGTTTTCTCCAGTTTGGGAAAAACATGCTCAAATAGCAGTTGATATAGAAACAAAATTATTCAATCAATGGATTGAAGCGCTGGGGCAAGAAGTATTAGCTACCGCTTAATAATTTATAAAATCGGTATAAACGCTTTGCATTAATGCTTTTGCATTTTGTAAAGCGTTTTGTTTTTCTTCTAGTTTCATGCCTTTTGGTTGTTGATGAAGTATATAATTGCCTACTGGATCATAACTAATTGCTTTAGCCGAATCTATGTAGCCAAAACCATTATCCCAAGAGAAAAACGAAAAACCTTTTACGGTAGGATTCAATAAGTTTTTACTATAATGAAAAGCTGTATCTGTAACATGAAGTTGATTTAATACTAAAGCGGCAATGTCTATCTGTGCACCAATTTTATCAATGGATTGACCTTGATATTGTTCCTTTAAAGCACCCCCTAAAAGTAAAAGCGGAATATGATAACGAGCTGGATTATCTATATCATTGATTTCCTTAGGCTCACGGTGACCATGATCTGCAACAATAACAAATAG
>JBKJLB010000163.1:0-5531 GCA_046597075.1 Pelobium sp. | reverse complement strand
GCAAAGTTTATCACCCCATTTGATAAGCTCATCAAATCAAAATCGCTAGGCATAATTAAAGATTTTAATTTTAGCTTATTGCCATCAGTTTTAAACTTTAGGGTCGAGTTAAATCGTTTATATTCTGAAAATACTTTGCGTGATAACGACCCAAATAACTTTATCCCAATAAAGACCACTTTTAACAAAAACTTCCAAATTAACCGTTTATATGGCATAAGTTGGGATTTAACCAAGTCGTTAAAATTAGATTTTAATGCCACTAATCTCTCTGTTGTTGATGAACCTGAAGGAAGAATTACGGGTATAAAAAGAGACACCGTGTGGGAGAATCTAAAAAAGTTGGGACGTACAACCAACTACAATCATACTGTTAGTTTATCTTACACAGTCCCAATAAATAAAATTCCGGGGTTAGATTTTATAAATTTGATTACCCGGTATCAAACTCAGTTTAACTGGATGACAGAACCGCTGCTCAGTTTAAATGACCCTGCAATTGACTTTGGAAATACCATCCAAAACTCAAGAACAATTCAGTTAAATCCAACCCTAAACATGAATTTGTTGTACAATAAATTCGGCATTTATCGAAAGCTCAATAATCCAAATTATGAAGGTAGCGGCTTGAGTAAATTTTTATTGAATTTATTAACGAGTGTGAAAAACCTAAGTGGTTCTTACATTAGAAATGATGGGACATTTTTACCTGGCTATTTACCAAAAACTGATGCTTTTGGTTACGATTTTAATGCAAACGCACCAGGTGTAGGATTCATTTTAGGCGCTCAACAAGATATCAGAAACAAAGCTTTATCAAATGGTTGGCTAACACAAGATACGCTTCAAAATCAGCTCTATTTAACCAATCTTAATCAAAAGTTAAATTTACGAGGAACTATAGAGCCCTTTAGAGATTTTAGGATTGAATTGACAGCTTTTAAAGACGACAGTAAAACCTTTTCAACAAATTTTAGATATTCAAACGCTGCTGGTGGTTTTCAAAGTTTAAGCCCTATTACTTCTGGTAATTACAGTATTTCTATAATCTCTTTAGGCAGTGCTTTTAGAGACAAAGGCAGTGCGAAAACTTCAGAAGTTTTCAATCAGTTCGTTGCAAACCGATCTTCAGTTTCTCAAAGATTAGGTCGTGATAATCCAAACTCCAATGGTATAATAGGTGAATTTGCTGATGGATATGGTAAAAATGCACAAGATGTAGTAATTCCTGCTTTCTTGGCGGCTTATCAAAACAAAGACGCCTCAAAAGTAAGCTTGAATAAATTTCCTAAAATTCCGGTTCCAAACTGGCGAATTACTTATAATGGTTTAGCGAAACTTGACGCCTTAAGCCAGATATTCTCTTCTTTTGATTTATCGCACAGTTATAGTTCTACTTATAACGTCAATGGCTTTAACTCTTTAATTCGCTATTCGCAAATTAACGGAGCGGTAAACGTGAGAGATGCCGACAGTAATTTCTTGCCATTTTATCAATTTTCGCAAATTACTTTGTTCGAACAATTTGTTCCGCTTTTAGGTATTGATATGCGTTTAAAAAATAACATGACTGCAAATGTTGAATACCGCAAATCCCGCTCTTTAAGTTTAGGATTATCTAATAGTCAATTAGCTTCGCAAAAAGATCAAGCTTTTGTAATCGGATTTGGATACCGTACAGCAGATTTTAGATTTCCATTTGGATTATTTAAAAACATCAACCTAAAAAATGATCTGAATTTTAAAATGGATGTGGCCATTAGAGATAATAAAACTGTTATTTACAGAGCTGATGTAAATGATCCAGAAATATCTGCTGGCTCAAAAAATATTACGTTTAGACCAAGCATAGATTATGTAATTAATCAACGTTTTAATCTTCGTTTATTTTACGATTCTAATGTGACAAAGCCCTACACCTCACAAACTTTTGTTACTGCATTTACTAACTTCGGCGTCAATTTAAGATTCACCATTCAGTAAATTAATTTCAATCAAATTATTACAATATTTTTGAGGGATTTGAATTTTAGATAGTTAGCTTTATCAAAAGCCAAATAATCATAAAATGAGAAAGCTAGCCTTATTCTTCATCCCAGCAATTGCGATATTAGCAAGCTGCAATAGTAAATCAACAAATACTTCAGACGATATGATTGCCCCGGCAGACACTATTAATACTATGCCCTATCCACAAACTGCAAAAGTAAATGTGGTAGACGATTATTTTGGAACTAAAGTTCCAGACCCATACCGTTGGTTAGAAAACGATACCTCGGCAGAAACCAAAGCTTGGGTAATTGCGGAGAATAAGGTAACTGATAATTACTTTGCACAGATTCCTTATCAGAGTGCCATCAAAAAAAGATTAGAAATTCTATGGAATTACGAGAAGTTCTCGGCACCGTTTAAAGAAGGAAAACACACCTATTTTTATAAAAATGATGGTTTACAAAATCAAGCTGTTTTATATCGCCAAGTTGGCGAAGGTCAGCCAGAGGTCTTTCTAGATCCCAACCAATTTTCTGCAGATGCTACAACTTCTTTAGCCGGAATAGATTTTTCTAAAGATGGAAGTTTAGCAGCTTATCAAATCTCAGAAGGTGGATCAGACTGGCGTAAAGTCATCGTATTAAAAACAGTTGATAAAGCTGTTGTTGGGGATACTTTGACAGATATTAAATTCTCAGGAATTGCATGGAAAGCGAACGAAGGTTTCTACTACAGTAGTTATGATAAACCAACAGACGGTTCAGCTTTATCGGGATTAACACAGTACCATAAATTATATTTTCATAAGTTAGGTACTCCACAAAATACAGATCAATTAATTTTTGGAGGCGAGCAAACCAAGCGTAGATACATTGGCGCTTATTTAACTGAAGATGAAAGATTTCTAGTCATCACGGCAGCAAATTCAACCTCAGGAAATGAGCTTTATGTGAAAGATTTAAGTAAGGCAGGTAGTAGCATTATTAAAGTTACTGGCGGTTTTGATAGCGAGCAAAACGTAGTAAATAGCTTGGGTAGCTTGTTGTATATCTATACCAATTTAAATGCTCCAAACTATCGTTTGGTAACTGTTGACATCGCAAATCCGGCTCCCGCTAACTGGAAAGATTTAATACCGCAAACCGAGAATGTTTTGAGCATCACTACCGGTGGTGGTAAAATATTTGCTAGCTATTTAAAAGATGCCATTTCTCAGGTGTTACAATACGACATGAACGGCACAAAAGAACGGGAAATTGCTTTGCCAGGAATTGGCACTGCATCTGGTTTTTCTGCAAAAAAATCCGAAAAAGACATTTATTTTTCTTTCACTTCTTATGTTTATCCTTCAACTATTTTCAAATACCACTTGGATAACGGACAGTCAGAAATCTATAAAAAATCGGGCGTTCAATTTGATCCTGAGCAATACGAATCCAAACAAGTTTTCTATAAATCAAAAGACGGAACTAAAATTCCGATGATTATTACCTACAAAAAAGGCATCGAATTAAATGGCGAAAACCCAACTCTTTTGTATGCATACGGAGGCTTCAACATCAGCCTTACCCCTTCTTTTAGTGTTTCTAATATTATCTTGTTAGAACAAGGTGGAGTTTATGCTGTCCCCAATTTACGTGGAGGTGGCGAATATGGGGAGAAATGGCACATCGCCGGCACCAAAATGCAAAAGCAAAACGTGTTTGACGATTTCATTGCTGCAGCACAATATTTAATCGATCAAAAATATACATCAAAAGAATATTTAGCTATTGAAGGAGGTTCAAATGGCGGACTTTTGGTTGGCGCCACCATGACACAGCGTCCAGAAATGTTTAAGGTCGCTTTCCCTGCCGTTGGCGTAATGGACATGTTGCGTTACAACAAGTTTACGGCTGGTGCAGGTTGGTCTTTTGATTATGGCACTGCCGAAGATTCTAAAGAAATGTTCGATTATCTGAACAAATATTCGCCTTATAGCGCCTTAAAAGCTGGAACTGCTTACCCTGCAACATTAGTTACCACCGCAGATCATGATGATCGAGTAGTTCCGGCACACTCCTTTAAGTTTGCTGCCCGTTTACAAGAATATCAGTCTAGCAAGGCCCCTGTTTTAATTGCAATTGCACATAATGCAGGGCATGGAGCTGGGAAACCAACATCAAAAATTATAGAAGAACAAGCCAATAAATGGAGCTTTCTATTTCAAAATATGAAACTAGAATATAAAAAATAAACCCTTCAAAATCTAGGCTTTAAAATTTATTTGGGGCTTCCCAACCCGATGAAAAATCGGGTTGGGCGGGCTTTCCAAGGCTTCGCTTTGCTACGGTGCTTCGTTTCTCTTCGCACTAAACCTTTCCAATCCCTAAGCCAATTTAATATTCATCAAAACCATTCGATAAATATGTAAATTCACTAAAATATTTTTTCTAATGGAAAAGAGAGTGAATTACAAAAACCTGCTTCAAACCAACAATAAAAACCTCAATAAATTAAATGATATTGTTTTAAAAGCGATTGATGAAGAACAGCTACTTTCTAAAAAACTCAAAAACGAAAAGCTAGAACAAACAAAAACGATTGGGGAAAAACTTTCAGATCAGGTGGCTGCCTTTGGCGGAAGCTGGCGCTTCATTATATTTTTCGCAATTTTTTTAGCGCTATGGATGATGCTAAATGTATTTATTTTGAATAATAGAGGTTATGACCCTTATCCTTTCATACTATTAAACCTGATACTTTCTACAATTGCCGCAATACAGGCTCCAGTAATTATGATGAGTCAAAATCGCAAAGAAGAACGCGACAGAAAAAGATCAGAAGATGATTATATGGTGAATCTTAAATCAGAAATTGAAGTACGCAATCTTCACGAAAAAATAGATTTACTGATAACCGAGCAAATGAAAAATTTATTTGAAATACAAAAAACTCAAATAGAAAAAATAGATGCTTTGGATAAGAAACTAAAAGATCATTTAAAGAAATCTACGACCTAAATTTTATAAGCCTGTGGGCCAGTCATATCCAGCCACTATACTGTTTTTCGAGAACTACTTAGCCTTGTAGAAAGTTCATTATTTCTGTATTTAAGTAATTGCTTAAATACAGAAATTGACTACCTTTAAATAATGGACAATAATATTTGTATTCGGCAACAAGCGGATGTTAAACAAATAATTCGATGCAAAGAAAGGGTGCAAATACTAAATTCCTCTTTTAACTATTTATCAAACGGTCTTGAATTAGTAGGAAACAATGTAAGGTTGAAAATACTTTTTATGCTTTACGAAGAGAAACGCCTTTGTGTATGCGATTTAAGCGATATTTTGGGAATGACAATATCGGCAGTTTCACAACATTTACGAAAACTGAAAGATCGAAAACTTATTCAATCAGATAAAGAAGCACAAACTATTTTTTATTCCCTAGAAAAGGAATATGAGAAAATGTTAACCCCTTTTTTCGAAATACTTGAAGACGCCGAAATTTTAGAAACGATATGAACACAGGAAATAAACTTATTGGATTTGGGC
>JBKJLB010000124.1:0-10414 GCA_046597075.1 Pelobium sp. | reverse complement strand
ATATTTTAGAGCTAACATTAAAATATAATAAATTTAAGGCTAGTAAAAGTTTAAACATTACCCATCAATCTGCAAGATTGATTAACATTAAAAACATATAGTATTTAAGGCGAAATGAAATTTTGGCATCAAAATTTCTATCCTAATTTCCTTAACAATACTCCAAATCTATCACGCCATTCTTCGGTTAGTTCTTGCAGATTTACCAAGCGTTCTAATTCAGTTTTATTTTTAAAATCGTGGTAACGAATTTGGTTCACATGCATCACCGAAATTTTTTCGGGATGTGAGGAAAGATGGATGAGTTCGTCGGATTTTTTAACAATCCCTTCTTTGATGGTTCTGAAGTAAAAGCCCGTGTACCCTGTTTGCTGGCAAAGCAATGGAAAAGGTTTGTAATTGTATTTGATGCCAATCATATAACAAGGACCACGAGATTCTGAAACCTCAACAATCGCTTCTCCTAATTGATAGCGATCTCCTATAAATACATTTTCTTCATTTGCAGCATCGCCTTTTAGCGTTAGATTTTCGCCGAAAGCAGCAAACTCCAAATCAAATCCTAACTCGGTTTTCCAATAGGGAAACCTATCTGCGTTATAGCAACAAATAGCCTTATCATTTCCACCATGATGTTTTTTATCTACTACGATATCACCTTGAAAACCAGTTGAAGTGAGATAAATTTCTGGAGTTGAAACGGGCATTTTATTATATGCCGTTTTAGCAGATTGATGATCTGATACTAGCAACTCGGCTTTCCCTTGAATATTTATGGATTGAATGCTAATATTTTTATTCATGCTTTTACTATTACAATTGCGTTAGGGATGGAAGTGGATACCGGCCTGTGGCTAATGCCTAAGGAGTATGAACGTACAGCCTGTTAAAACGCCCAAAATCAAAAAACTAATTTAAAGAAAAATAGCATTATAAATTGTAAAATCAATACCCCATCGAGATACAGAAAATAGTAATATTCGTTTTTCTCCCATTTTGATTTAAAAATAAGCCAGCTAGCCAAAATAATGGTGAAAGTAAGGGCAAAAAAATCAGTGGTAAATCCGTTCTCGTGAAATATAAAAAGCAAAATAAGGTAACTAAACAACATTGTTTGGCAAAGTAAATTGGCTTTTTTTTCTCCAAAAACTGTGGGAATGGTTTTCAGTTGAAAAGTAATATCCTGAAACATATCACGGATATCAAACGGGATAGTGAGCGCTACGATAAATAAAAAACGTTTTACTGTAAGAATGATTAAATCTGGTGGGGCGAAAACTATTTGATGGCTTTCTTGTAATTCTAAAATAGGTAAAGCAACCGAACTGAGCGACCAAACCAACGCGATTAAAAACAGTTTTAAGCCCGGTACATTTCGTAAACTAATCTTGTTTTGCCCTATTGAGATAATTGGTATCGAATACCCTATTGATAAAATTCCTAAAAATGCAATAAGTACTTGAGACGCTAATGAGAGTAGCAGAAACAATGGAATAAGCGAAAAAACAGAGATAATGGTGATGCTAACATTGAGCCTGTAATGACCAAATATCCATCTGACTCTTTTAAATTTTGAAGCTTTATGATCTTGAGGCTTATTGATTAAAATACTGAGGTTGTAAGTCAATAAAGTAGAGAAAAATAAAACCCCAAGTATCAAATAGGAAGGTTTCATATCTAACAAGTGATACGTCACCAAGCCTTGTGCAACTGCCCCAAATGAAATGAAGAGATTACTGAAAAGTAAAAAATCTAATGGTTTTTGAAATGCTTTTAACATTAAAATTGAATAGGATTTTTAGCCTTGCTTCAATTCAAATATCGTGATTTCAGGTAAGATTCCTACCCTGCCTGGATAACCTAAAAATCCGTAACCCACATTTACATATAATTGCTGCTCGCCTTGTTTGTACAAGCCGTCCCATTCTTCGTAAATATATTGAACCGGACTCCATTTTAGATACGCTGTCTCTACCCCAAATTGGGCTCCGTGTGTATGACCTGCAAAGCTCATATCTATTTGTGGGTATTTGGTTAAAATTTCTGCCCGCCAATGAGACGGATCATGTGATAAAAGTAATTTTACAGGTAAATCATTGGTGTTTTTAATGGCTTCTTCCATCTTCCCTAATTTAGGAAAACGGCCAGATCCCCAGTTTTCAATTCCTAAAACACCAATTTCTGCTCCATCAATTTTTAATCTGCGGTTTTCGTTCATCAACAAATCCCAACCCATTAATTGATGCACTTTCTTTAAATCTTCTAGATTTTTTATACGGGCAGCTTCACTTGGCCATTTTTCGTAAGTGCCATAATCGTGATTACCCAAAGTAGAATATACGCCTAATGGAGCTTTTACCTTTGCAAAAATATCTTGGTAATCCTTCATTTCCGAAGTTCTACTATTAACCAAATCACCCGTGAAAAAAATAAAATCAGCCTTTTCTTTCATCAACATCTCTACCCCACCTTGCACTGCTTTTTTATTGTAAAAACTACCAGAGTGAATGTCTGATATTTGCCCTAAACGGATTCCATCAAATTCTTTTGGTAGGTTTTTGAAGTATAAAGTTTGCTTCCTCACTCTATAATCATATGCTCCAGAAACAATTCCCCAGGTTAAAGACATAAATGGGATAACCGCAACTCCCATTCCCGCTTTCACCAAAAACTCTGAACGTGAAATTGAGTTTTCAGTTTCCTTTAATTCTTCCTGGGGTTTAATTTTCCGTTTTGTCCAAACAAAAAACCTTCTTAAATCGTCAATAAATAAAATAGGGATAAAGAAAAACTTGGAAACAAAAGTGATAAAAAAAGCAACCAGAATTATAGTTCTAATAGCAATATCCATACTAAAGAATATGCTTAAAAAAACACTTAGTATCAATAAAAAGCTATATCCCCACCAAATTAATTTAAAGTTTCTTCTCTGCTTTTGAGACCAATTTGGATAAATATTAAGAATTGCTCTAGATATGTAAACATCAAAGAGAAATAATAACACAGTGATCACCATTAAGGCGATAGTTCTTCCCATTATTTAATATCTATCGTCAAAACCTTCTTCGTCGTCTTCTGCAAATTCAGAGCTGAATAAGCTGTTGAACATGTCTTTAAATTCGAAGCCTTTTTCTAAGAAGCCTTTACTCACTAAAGAAAATTCAGCCAAACCATGTAATACAAACTCCATGTATAACAATTGTTGGTTTGCACTAATTCTTGGATGAAACTGCTTTACAATTTGCTTTAAACCCGGAATAGCCTCTAACACCTTTTTATATTCTGAATCAGAAATATCATCTAATAAATTCACTGAGTTTCCGCTGCCAAACCAATTGATGGTATCTGCATAAGGATTATCCTTTTTAGCTTTTTTCATCCGTTCCGGATCAGGGAAATACGTTTGCAATAAAGTTTTGATGGCTTTACCAATCAGGATATTTGCCACTTTAGCTGGTCCTTCTAATTCGCCCTCATAAACCAATTCTATTTTTCCAGTAATCGCAGGAATTACTCCTAAGAAATCACTAATTCGCACAAATGTAGATTTGTCTCCGTTTATTAACATTCTGCGCTCTGCATGAGAGATTAAATTTTCATAAGCGGAAATAGTCAATCGGGCTGATACCCCAGATTTTTTATCGATGTATTCAGATCCTCTAGCTTCAAATGCAATTTGCTCTATTAAATCTTTCACCAAACCATCTGCTTCAACCACTTTTTGGTCGGCTGTAATTGCTGCTTCTTGTTGGGTGATTTTTCTAGAAATCGCAACAGATTTTGGATAATGAGTTAAAATCTGACTTTCAATTCTATCTTTTAAAGGTGTTACAATAGAACCACGATTGGTATAATCCTCTGGGTTTGCGGTAAACACAAACTGAACATCTAAAGGTAAACGCAACTTAAAGCCACGTATCTGTATATCACGTTCTTGCAAAATATTAAACAGTGCAACTTGAATACGAGCTTGTAAATCTGGCAGTTCGTTAATCACAAAAATACTTCTGTGCGCTCTAGGTATCAATCCAAAATGAATCACTCGCTCATCAGAATAATTGAGTTTTTGGGTAGCTGCTTTTATTGGATCAACATCCCCAATTAAATCGGCAACGGTTACATCCGGAGTTGCTAATTTTTCGGTATATCTTTCACTTCTGTGCCACCAAGCAATTGGAGTTTCGTCTCCATGTATTTCAATAGCATTTTTACCAAACCACGAAATCGGACTCAAAGGATCATCATACAATTCAGATCCCTCAATATAAGGTACATATTCATCCAGTAAGTTCACCATTAAACGGGCAATTCTTGTTTTTGCCTGTCCACGTAAACCTAATAACAAAATATTGTGCCGACTTAGAATGGCTGTTTGTAAATCGGGCATTACGGTATCTTCAAAACCGATGATTCCTTCAAAACCTAAATCTTTATCTTTTAATCTTTTAATCAGATTTTCTCTCAGTTCTTCTTTAATAGAACGGGTTTTATATCCTGATTTCTTTAATTCGCCTAATGTCTTTATCATTCAGTTTGTTAGTTGTTAGTTAGTTGAATAGTTTGTTAGGAGATTAGTTCAATAAGTATCAAATCTCACGTCTCAAATCTCACTACTCAAATCTATCTTACCGTTTTTCTTCTGTTTTTAATATAATCTTCAAAAATGTATTCTCCCAATCCTTTTAAAGAGCTGTAAAATGCTCTACCACCATTTACTTCCGTAAACTTTCTTACAAATTGTTGTAAATATGGATCCCGAGCAATCATAAATGTAGTAATTGGAATATTCAACTTTTTGCATTGTGCAGCCATGGTTAGGGTTTTATTAATTACCTTTTTATCCAAACCCACACTATTTTTATAATATTTCAACCCCTCTTTCAAACACGTTGGCTTGCCATCCGTAATCATGAAAATTTGTTTGTTGTGCGTCTTTCTCCTCCTTAAAATATCAGTGGCCAACTCTAAACCAGCATAAGTATTGGTATGGTATGGTCCAACTTGCAAATAAGGCAAATCTTTAACTGTAATTGGCCAAGCATCATTTCCAAAAACTACAATATCTAAAGTGTCCTTAGGGTATTTTGTTTTAATTAACTCGGCCAAAGCCATTGCAACTTTCTTGGCTGGCGTAATTCTATCCTCGCCGTACAAAATCATAGAATGCGAAATATCAATCATCAAAACGGTAGACGTAAGCGTTTTATAATCCCGTTCCTCCACTTCCAAATCACGTTCGGTCATCATAAAATCGCCAATTCCATGATTGATTTGTGCATTATGAATAGAAGCTGTCATGTCTATTTGATCTAAACTATCGCCAAATTGATATTCCCTTCTATCTGCATTTTTTTCTTCTCCTGTTCCGCTTTGTGGTGCATTGTGATTTCCCTTGCCAGATTTTTTTAGTTTCCCAAAAATCTCTTCTAAAGCCGATTGTCGAATAGTCTGCTCAGTTTTGGCCGTAATGTTGAATCCGCCTTTTGGATCATCACTACTCAAATAGCCCTTATTTTTTAAATCTTCGATAAAATCACCCATCCCATACTCATCCGTGGTGATGTTGTGTTGCTTGTCCAGCTCATTCATCCAAGATAAAGCCTCATTTGCATCACCAGCTGTATAATTTAATAATTCCAAAAACAGCTTCAATAATTCATCAAAACCACCTTTAGGCAACTCATTAGGGGTAAATTTAGAAAAACCGTAACCTCTCATTTGCTTCTTTTATCCTTTCTTAACGTACGGCTAATTTAAAAGTTTGTTAGCCGCTAAACTCTTTTGTCTCGTTAAATTGCTGTCATTTTTAGTTTAAGGATTTAATTGGGCGTTTCCTGCCTGCCGCAGGCAAGGTAACACGCTTTCCGCTCATACTACACAAGGCCTTATTCTCAAGGCAGGTATCCGCTTCAATCGTTAACGCAACTTGCAAAACGGTTAAAAAATCTTAGCTTGCATTATGAAAAAACTAATTTTATTTTCGGCCATTTTATTCATCAGCTTTACTAGCTTTTCGCAGCAAAAGGAAATCAAAACTTTATTAGAAACACAAAGACAAGCGTGGAACAGCGGTGATATTACTGGATTTATGCAAGGTTATCAAAAATCTGATTCCTTACTTTTTGTTAGTAAAAACGGACCAGAATACGGTTGGACTACAGTGCTGGAGAATTATCAAAAATCCTATCCAAATAAAGCATCAATGGGTTATTTAACTTTCGGTATCAAACAAATAAAAATGATTGATAAAAAACATGCTTTAGTATTAGGAAGCTGGCATTTGAAAAGAGAAAAAGACGAACCACAAGGATATTTTACCCTATTAGTTGAAAAATTTAAGGATGGTTGGAAAGTAGTGGTTGACCATACCAGTTAATTATCTGTACTTTGAAATATTGTGTCGAGCATATCTCTGGTTACTGGCTTAAAATAATAATCTGAAATCACAGCTAGGTTTTTTGCCTTTGATTCATCTCTAACATCAATTGATGAACTTACAATGTGAATAATTACTTTTTTACCTGATTGACTATTTAGCCTGTTAAACTCTTCAGCAAATTGCCAACCATCCATTTTTGGCATATTGATGTCCAACAAAATTACATCAGGTAAAAGATCTGGCACATTAATAATTGATTTTAAATGATTTATCGCTTCTAAACCATTTTTAAAAACCATAAGATTTCCGCAAAGTCCTTTAGATTTAATTAATTTACTTACGCCAAATATATACACGTCATCATCATCTATGATACAAACATTTATAATTTTCTTTGTCATAAGTTAATTGAAAAGGTTTTTAAATAATTAATTGGAAAGGTGATAAAAAAATAAAAAGACCTCTACGTGAGGTCTTTTTATTTTTAAATATTCATCAGATTTATTTTGGAGTTACAACACTATCAGTTACGTGTATAACACCATTACTTTGGTTAACATTAGCAATAGTTACATAAGCTGTACCACCGTTTTCGTCAGTTAATTTTACTTTTTTGCCATCTAAAGAAGCCATTAATTTACCGCCAGATACAGTTGTAAAAGTTGCAGTTCCTTTACCTTTTTTAATAGCTGCAATTATGTTTCCAGATGTAAATTTACCTGCTAATACATGGTAAGTTAAGATTTTAGTTAAAAGTGCTTTATTTTCTGGCTTTACTAAAGTACCAACAGTACCTGCTGGTAATTTATCAAAAGCAGCATTTGTTGGTGCAAATACTGTAAATGGACCAGCACTCGCTAAAGTTTCTACTAAACCTGCTGCTTTTACGGCTGCAACTAGTGTAGTGTGGTCTTTTGAGTTAACTGCGTTTTCTACAATGTTTTTAGTTGGATACATTGCTGCTCCACCAACCATTGGATAATTTTGTGCATAAGAGTTTGTAGAGACTGCCATAGCTACTAAGGCAAATGCTGCTAAAATAATTTTTTTCATTTTTTAAAGTTTTTCTTTGTTTGTGGAAATAAACGACGAATAAATCTCTAAAGATTTTTTAACTTCAAAAAAACTGGTAAACTACTAAAAATCAGTTTATAAAATTTAAACAACCTTTCTTTTCCTAATCATCTTGGAGAAGTACTTAGGAAAAAACCTTTTAATGTAAACGCCATATTTTTCTTTCCCACCAATTAAAACCTCTTCTTTCTTTTTATCAATGGCTTCCAAAATTTTAATAGCACATTCTTGGGCACTCATACCATTGGCTTGGTTTTTATCCATTACCCCGTATTTTTGGCCGTTCGCAGTTACCGAGTTTACCGTTACATTAGTATGAATAAAGCCCGGACAAATAATCGTCACATCAATCCCTTTGTCATAAACCTCAGATCTTAAAGAATCGAAATAGCCATGTAGAGCATGTTTTGATGCGGAATAGGTGCTTCGGTATTGGGTCCCAAATTTTCCTACTAACGAGCTAATGGCGACCAAATGCCCCTCACCTTTGTTAAGCATTTTAGGCAGTAAAGCTTTGCTTAGATAAACAGAACCCCAAAAATTGGTATTCATTATTTTCTCCTCAACATCTGAATTGGTTTCTACAACTTGTGAACGTTGCGAAATTCCACCAGCGTTAATTAATACGTGTATCTCTCCATAAATTTTCCATGCGTCTTCAGCTTTACCAAAAAGCATCTCCTTTTGTTCTAAATCAACAGGTAAGACATGAATATCTAATGGATTTTTTTTGCAGTTTTGTTTCACTTTGTATAACGAGTCAGATTTTCGCGATGATATAATCAGCTTTGCTCCTAAATCATTTAATTCGTAAACTAATGCCTCTCCAATGCCAGAGGAAGCTCCAGTAATCCACACTACTTTATTTTTAAAATTCATTTTCGGTTATAAATAATTCTGACGCAATTAAATCTGCATATAACTTACCAGACTGTGTTAATGTTAGTTTTTCATCGGCGAAAGCCAACCAACTTTTATCTAAATATTCATCGGCGAAAGCCAATAATTTTTGTTTTGCAGATGTCCCAAAATCAGTCTCAACTTTTAACAAATCTATTCCCCACATGGTCCTTAAACTAGTCATCACGTATTCGTTATAGCGATCAAATTCTGTCAGGTTTTCAACCTCTGCCGGGATTTTGTCTTTAGCCAACGCTTCTAGATATTTTGCATTGTTAGCCACGTTCCATTGTCGACTTTTCCCATTAAAAGAATGAGCCGACGGACCAATGCCTAAATAATGAACCCCACGCCAGTAATTAGTATTGTGTTTCGAATAATGATTGGGTTTGGCGAAGTTAGAAATCTCGTAATGTTCGAATCCATTTGCTCTTAGTTCGCTCATCAACATTTCAAATTGGGCTGCGCTTTGCGCATCATCCATTTGCTTTTGATTTCCCTTTTTTATCATGCTGGACAGTGCTGTATCTGGCTCTACCGTCATGCTGTAAGAAGATATATGAGGAATTTGAAACTCCACAGCTTTTGAAATGTTATGTACCCATTTTTCATCTGTCAATAACGGATAACCATAAATCAAATCAATAGTTATATTATCTAAACCAAAATCTTGCGCTCTTTTAACAGCACTTTCTGCTTCTTTTGCTTGGTGAGCCCGATTCATCCATTTTAAATCCTCATCAAAAAAAGATTGCACTCCAATACTTAATCGATTAACCCCAGTAGCATTAATTTCACGAAGCTTTTGGAGGTATAAATCATCTGGATTGGCTTCCAAAGTAATTTCGGCATGTTCATGTAAATCGAAATTATTTTGGATAATATCTATCAATTTCGAAATTTCATCTGCACTTAATAATGATGGTGTTCCGCCACCAAAATAAATGGTCTCTACTTTTTGTCCGTTTAATTCTTTTGCCCTAATTAACATTTCCCTGCCAATAGCAATTAACATTTCATCCTTATATTTAATAGAAGTACTAAAATGGAAATCACAGTAATGACAAGCTTGTTTACAAAAAGGGATATGAAGATAAATGCTGGCCATCTACGAAAGTAAGTAAATCTGATAAAATCAGTTCATTATCAATAGCTAATTGGGATTATTTTTTGTTTGAGTGATTTAAAGTTAATTTTAGAATTACAAACCAATAAAGATGATGATTACTTAAACTGTACTATTTACTTTTTAAAGATTTCTATGTTGTGCACAAATCGAACAATTGAATTGGGATACATTTTTGAGAAAAACTCTTTATTACAAATATTTTATATCAAAGCCATTTATTGACCAAAATTAGAATTGCATCTTTTGCTTATACATTGAGAAAACAAAAAATATTCCAGTAGATTTGTAAATAAGAAAATATATTATTCTAATGTAGGTTACTTTTAAACTTTATGAGATTTCTGTTTTGTGTGTGTTTTATTTTTTGCTTCGCCTTTTTAGGCTCTGCTTCGACACAAAAAGATTCAGTAAAAACTAAAAATACGGTTAGAAATTTTAAAACGTATCCATTAACTCCTCGAGATTCTGCTGCTTTAGAAAGAAAAAAAGAAATTGCAGATTCGCTTACCTGGTATTATCTTAACCCTGATCCTAAGAGAGCCAATCCATATTTAGAAAAACTTCTAAAAGACAATTTAAATACTGACAGGCAATTACTTTCTCCTCCACAAAATATACAAATAAAAAAAAACAACTATGGTAGTGGTCAGTATTTGACCAAAACTGTGATTTGGTTTCTACCAGCTATATTGGCTATTCTGTTGATATTTGGAGTGATTAGAATAGTCTTTCAAAAAAAGGTTGATACCATTTTCAAAGCTTTTTTTGACAATAGAATGCTTGCCCAAATGAATAAAGAAGATAATGTTTTTGTCTCTTGGCAATTTCTCTTTTTGTTTATTATTTTTTCATTTACTACAGGTCTATTTGTTTGTTTACTCATCTTCCGGATTAAATCTTCAGCGTATGTGACACAATTTAGTGTGTTTTTA